>JARLHC010000136.1 GCA_031292455.1 Ignavibacteriaceae bacterium | reverse complement strand
CTTACTCCATATTGGAGCAAAATCCTTAATAAAAATGAATTGACCGCTATGCAGCTTTCTAAACGTACCGGCTTCCTAAAATGTAAAAACATAATCGATAGAATTGAAATATCCGGAAAAGCCAAAACATATCTGCAAGGAGAAATCTCAATATAATTCTATGTTACAATATCTCACTATCGGCATTACTTACGCAGTAGCTGCAGTAGCCCAGCCCGGACCGTTCCAGATGTTTCTGCTCTCTCAGACTTTAAGTAAAGGATGGCGCCGTACCCTTCCCGCTGCCTTCGGACCTATCATTAGCGACCTCCCTGTAATTATAATTGTTCTCTTCCTTCTTACTCATGTCCCCACTATTTTTTTAAGTGTCCTCCAGCTTGCAGGAGGTATTTTTATTCTTTATCTCGCATTTAACTCTTATAAAACATGGAAAAGTTTTGAACTGATAAAACCTTCGCAGCTTCCTTCAGGAAAGCAGACCCTTTTAAATGCTGTAATAGTTAACCTTCTGAATCCTAATCCGTACCTCGGCTGGAGTCTTGTACTAGGCCCCCTTTTATTAAAAGGATGGCACAAAGATCCTGCCAGCGGTATCGCTTTGCTTGCTGGCTTCTATGTTACTCTTATAACCGGTATGGTTGTTACTATTCTGTTATTTGCTTCTGCCGGTAAGTTTGGTCCCAAAGTCAATCGTATTTTGCTTGGTGTCTCTGCTATAACTTTGACCTGCTTTGGCTTGTATGAAATTTATAGCGGTTTGTCCGGCTTGTGATGGAATAGGATTAATTTTAATTCAATTTGCTTCATCAATTCCTTCTGATTAAATTCGATTCTGGCTGTAACTGTTATAAGGAGTTGCAGTCGGGAATTTATTTTCAAATATTTTATTTATTCCACCGGCTATATCTTGATGGATGTTTTCTATTTAAATAAAAAAAACCTGTATCTGATAATTATTCTGAGCATCGGCAGGTATTCATTTCCCCAGCAAAAGGATACTTCCATCATAATCAAAGACGAAATTATCGTTACTGCGGGAAAAGTCCGGGTTACTCTTTCCGAAGTGCCCCGGAGTGTATTCGTCTTAAGACAGCAGGACATTAAAGATTCTCCGGTTCGGGATCTGCAGGACTTATTATCATACGTTCCGGGCATTGATCTGAGAGCAAGAGGCTTCGAAGGCGTTCAGGCAGATGTCAGCATAAGAGGAAGTTCTTTCGAACAAACTTTGATTCTCCTCGACGGTGTGAAACTTATAGATCCCCAGACTGGCCATCATAATATGAACTTGCCTGTCAATTATAACGATATCGATCATATTGAGGTTCTTAAAGGTCAGGCTTCAAGTATTTACGGACCTGATGCCATCGGCGGTGTTATCAATTTTATTACTAAAAAAGATAATAAAAGCGAATTATCTGCTGATCTGTCTGGCGGTAGCTTTGGCTATTATAACGGTGGATTATCTCTTCATGCTCCCATTTTAGAATCCGAAAATATGTTCTCTTTATCAAAAACTAAATCTGATGGGTACCGGCATAATACTGATTTTAATGTATCGACTTACTATTATAAATCTTACATCCCTTTTAACGCGGGAAGTGCCGATATCTCAATTGGCTATATAGATAAATCTTTCGGAGCTAATGGATTTTATACAACTCAATTTCCTAACCAGTGGGAACAAACTAAAACTCTCCTGGTCTCCACCGGCGCCGATTATTCGGCCTGGCAAATTAAAATCTCTCCTAAAATTTATTGGAGAAATAATAAGGACCACTATCTCCTTGATTATACTAATCCTGCGTTCTATATGAACGATCATCAAACTAATTCTTTTGGCGCTGAATTACAGTCTGTGTATATGACTGATTTTGGAAGCATCGGACTTGGCGGCGATCTTAATTTTGATAATATTAATAGTACTAACCTTGGCATCCATAATAGAAGGGTAGGTGGTATTTCTGGTGAATTTGTCTCTTCCCCTTTTGAAAATATTAAATTTCTTTTGAACGGCTTTGTTTATAACTATGATAATTATGGATGGAAGTTTGTCCCCGGAATAGATATTATCTACCAGGCCTCCTATAATCTCAACTTTTATACTACTTTCGGAAAATCATTCAGGATTCCAACATATACCGATCTTTATTATAACAGCCCAGCCCAGAAGGGGAATGCACTTCTTCTGCCCGAAGAAGCTGTTACCTATGAAGTAGGCACAAATTATAATGATGCATCTTTCTCCGGTAATCTTGGCCTGTTTTCCCGGAATGGAAAAAATCTGATCGATTGGGTTAAAGGTATAAATGATCCCTATTGGCTCGCCCGGAATATTGCTGATTTAAATACAACGGGGATTGATGCTTCAATTACTTTCCGCCCCGTATTTGGTGCCGATTCCTTTATTAAAAAATTAAGTCTTAACTACACCTATCTTAGCTCCAATTTTAACGAACCTAACCTTCTCTCCCAGTATATTCTTGATCATCTTCGGCATCAGTTCATTGGAGAAATATCTCATATCGCCCCCCTTAATATTATATTCAATTGGGCATTCCGCTATGAAAACAGGTATAACTTTGAAAGTTATTTTATCACTGATTTAAAACTCTCCCGGTCATTCAGTATGATCGATTTGTCTTTCTCAGCTCTGAATCTCTTTAATAAATCATATATGGATATCAGTGGAATTCCTCTCCCCGGTAGATGGCTAAAAGCC
Organism: Ignavibacteriaceae bacterium; assembly: GCA_031292455.1. Taxonomy (GTDB): domain Bacteria; phylum Bacteroidota; class Ignavibacteria; order Ignavibacteriales; family Ignavibacteriaceae; genus Fen-1301. Next base: position 14,201 of record JARLHC010000136.1, on the reverse strand, counting down.
GGTATCAGTTTCAGGATACCCGGCTTTTAATTCTAAATACGTATTTCTAATTTGCGGTCTGTGTTAAAACCCGATCTCCTCTTTCACTTCCTTAAAAGCTTTTATAGCAAAATCGAGATCCTTTTTTGAATGAGCTGCAGATATCTGTACTCTTATTCTTGCTGTCCCTTTCGGAACCACGGGATAAAAGAACCCTATAACATACACTCCCTTTTCTAACATTCTTGTTGCCACTTTCTGCGCGAGGACTGCATCACCCAGCATTATCGGCACAATGGGATGTATCCCATCCTTTATGCTAAGCCCGGCTTTCTTAATCTTATCACGAAAATATTTGGTATTATCTTCAAGTTTATCCCTCAAATAAGTAGTCGTGCTTAGCATATCCAGTACCTTTATTGAACCGGCTACTATGCTCGGCGCAACAGTATTTGAAAATAAATATGGCCTCGATCTCTGTCTAAGCAAATCTATTATCTCTTTCCTTCCGCTCGTATAACCACCGCTTGCTCCTCCCAGTGCTTTGCCTAATGTTCCGGTAATAATATCAACTCTTCCCATTACATTGTTATATTCATGCGTTCCTCTCCCTTGTTTTCCCATAAATCCAACTGCGTGCGAATCATCCACCATTACCATGGCACCATATTTATCGGTTAAGTCGCATATCCCTTTAAGGTTTGCTATAAACCCGTCCATCGAAAATACACCGTCGGTTGCTATTAGTTTTATCTTTGCAGTGGATGCTTCTTTTAGTTTTGCTTCCAGGTCGTTCATGTCATTGTTCTTATAACGGAACCTCTGTGCTTTGCATAATCTTATCCCGTCTATAATGCTCGCATGATTCAGTTCATCACTAATAACTGCATCTTCTTCTGAAAGAATTGTTTCAAATAACCCGCCGTTTGCATCAAAGCATGAAGTATAAAGAATAGAATCCTCAGTCCCTAAAAATTCGGCAATTTTCTTTTCTAACTCTTTATGTATTTCCTGTGTGCCGCATATAAATCTTACGGACGATAACCCGTATCCCCATCCGCTGTAACTTTTCTTTGCAGCAGTAATTATTTCTTTATTGTCCGCCAAACCAAGATAATTGTTCGCGCACATATTTAAGACTTCTTTATTAACAGCTTTTATATGTGCACTCTGGGGACTCCCGATTACTCTTTCGTTTTTGTATAACCCCTCTTCTTTTATTGAATCAATAATTTTCTGATAATGCTTTTTAACTTCTGGTGTCATTTCTATGCCTTTTCCCATTCAAGTATTATTTTTCCGGAGTTTCCGGTCGCCATTAAATCAAATGCTTCTTTGAAATCTGTATAATCAAAATGATGCGTAATGATCGGTGTGATATCAAGTCCCGATTGTGTCATCGCCTGCATCTTGTACCAGGTTTCAAACATTTCTCTTCCATAGATCCCCTTTAAATTCAGCCCGTTAAAAATTATCTTCTCCCAGTTTACTCCCGCCATCGAAGGTAATAATCCAAGTAAGGCAATCTTTCCTCCATGAAACATAACTTCAATCATACTGTTGAGCGCTTGAGGATTTCCCGACATTTCCAACCCGACATCAAATCCCTCTTTCATTTCAAGCTGTTTCATTACGTCCGGAAGTTTCTCTTTTGATACATCTACTGCTCTCGTTACTCCCATCTTCTTTGCAAGATTTAACCGGTAAGGATTAATATCTGTAATTACAACATTCCTTGCCCCTGCATGTAATGCAATTGCCGAAGCAATTACGCCTATCGGGCCTGCACCCGTAATTAATACATCTTCCCCTAACAAATCAAACGATAGAGCTGTATGAGTAGCGTTTCCGAATGGATCAAATATAGCCTGAATATCTAATGGAATCCCCGGAGCACTATGCCATACATTAGTTACAGGGATGCATAGATAGTCTGCAAAACATCCGGGACGATTAACCCCAACTCCTTGAGTATTAGGGCATAAATGCCTTCTTCCGGCTCTGCAGTTTCTGCAATGCCCGCATACTAAATGCCCTTCACCGCTTACTATATCTCCAATTTCAACATCATGAACATTGCTTCCAAAAGCCGCAACCTCTCCCACATATTCATGCCCTGTAACCATTGGAACAGGGATTGTCTTCTGAGCCCATTCATCCCATTTATAAATATGAATGTCTGTTCCGCATATAGCAGTTTTCTTTATCTTTATTAATACATCATTAATATCCGGTTCTGGAATTGGAACCTCTTCAAGCCATAATCCCGGCTCCGGATATTTCTTTACTAGAGCTTTCATTTTAGCCATATAAATTCCTTTAATCTCAATTATAATACACCAAAATTAGAAATTTGTACTCTCTATTCAAAAGAAAGGCTGTCACATGACAGCCTCACGTAATCAGTTATTTACTCATGTCCGGATAGGCCGGCGGTTTGGGCAAATTAGGCGGATTATTCTTCAGATCGAGTAAGATTTGCTCTATTGCCTTATCAAGTTGCTGATCTGTTCCTTCAAATTCAAGCGCAGGATCATTATCAATTACAATATCAGGATCTACTCCATGCCCCTCCATTATCCATTCTTTTCCTTCCAGGTCATAACGGGAAAACTCGGGCCTGTTAAGGAAACCACCGTCAACCAAAGGGAGTGTTCCTCTTATTCCTGTTACTCCGCCCCATGTCCTCTTCCCTATAATCTTTCCAAGATGATACATCCTGAACCGGTAAGGAAATATATCACCATCTGAAGCAGAGAATTCGTTTATTAATAATACCTTTGGACCTACATGCATTCCTCCCGGATCAAAACTCGGTGCGCTGTTTCTTGTAATATCAATAAAAACCGGTTCTCTTCTTAGCTTTTCGGCAATAATTGGGGAAACATTCCCGCCCCCGTTCCCCCTGTCGTCTATAATCAATGCTTCCTTCCGGATTTGTGGATAATAATATTTTGTGAATTCATTTAATCCCGGTACACCCATATCAGGTATGTGAATATATCCTACGCGTCCATTCGTTGCCTTATTTACTTTTGCAATATTATCCTCTACCCAGTTGTAATAATATAATTGAAGCTCATCATCTGTTGGAATGACAATAGTTTCATGACTTCCTGCTTCTTTTGGTTCCGAATTTACTTTCAGAATTACTTGTTTTCCGGCTGTGTTAACTAATGCTTCAAATATGTCATTCATTTTATCAACCGGCTTATTATCAACAGCTATTATGTAATCCCCCTCCTTAACATTAACTCCAATTTCAGTAAGTGGGGATCTTGTTTCTTTATCCCAGTTTTGCCCTTTCAATATTTTAGATATCTTGTAGAACTTAGTCTTTGGGTCCCTGTCAAGTTTTGCGCCTAACAAACCTAACTTAATTCTTTCTGCTCTGGGATAATCTCCTCCGCCTACATATGCATGACCAATATTCAGTTCGCTGATCATTTCTCCAATTATGTAAGTCAGATCAGCACGGTGGTTTACATATTTTACTAATGGTCCATATTTCTCCTTCATCGCCTGCCAGTTCACTCCATGCATGTTCGGAGCGAAAAAGAAATCCCTCATCTGTCTCCAGGATTCGTTGAATATCTGCTCCCATTCTGCGTCCCTGTCAAGATTCATCTTCATGTCTGAAAGATTCAACTTCTCTTTCAGGTCAATTTTCTGCAGCGGAAGATCAATAATAAAGTATGAATTATTCCAGGATACTATCATCTTTTTCTGATCTGCTGAAATTTCAAATCCGTTTGCTTCTCCAAGCTCAGTTACTTTTCTTTTTTCAAGATCGTACATTACAAGCTGCGGTTTGGGATCATTGCTCCCTCTCCTGATATAATAAATTTTATTTCCGGCTGATTCCAATTCTCCGAAATTTGAAGTTTCCGGTGTTAATTCTATTATTCTTGATTGAATTCCATCCTGGTCAACTCTAACTTCAACATTTTCCTGTTTTTCTTTACTTTCTTTTTTATCTGTTTCCTTCTCACCTTTATTTTCTTTTATCTTCACTTCATCACTCTGCGGTTCTAATGGTGACTTTGTATCCGCGGCCAGCGTTATTAAATATATCTTTGACATATCCTGGTATATCTGGTCAAATTCCGTCCATCCGAATTTTGGCGTAAAACTTCTTTCAGATACTATGAATAAATATTTTCCGTCAGTACTGAACACCGGACTGCCCGATGTGTACCATCCGTCAGTTACAGGAATATTCTTTTTAGATTCGAGTGAATAGAGATAAATATCATCCATCGTCTTTTCTTCAGGTTTCGCATAGGCAACCCATTTACTGTCGGGACTCCAGGAATATTCTGTAATTTCCCATTCGGTTGCCTGGGCTATTGTTGTAATTTCCTTTGAATCAATATCAATATACTGCAGCCTCTCCCTGCGGTCGCTCCATAAAAGTTTTTTGCTGTCAGGAGACCAGTAAGGCTGATATTTATAAACATCACCGTTTGTTGTTATCCTTATTGGCTCTCCTTTACCATCCTGGGATCTGATATATAATTCATCTTCGCCCGATGCATCCGAAATATAAGAGATCCATTTTCCGTCGGGTGACCATTTGGAATCTCTTTCGTGCACTCCCGATGTGTTAGTAATATTTCTCGTGTTGCCGTTTTTTACAGGGACAGTAAATATCTCTCCTCTTGCTCCGAATAATGCTCTGCTGCCGTCCGGGGAAATATCAAAGTTTGTTATGCTTTTGCTTACGTCTATAAGCTTGCTTCTTCCAATTGAGAAATCTTCATTAATATAAACGGTTATTTTCTCGGCCTTTTCTGTTGTCAGATCAAATCGGTATAGATATCCGCCGTTTTCAAATGTTATTGCGTTATCCCCAATGGAAGGGAACTTAATATCATAATCCTTAAAGTTGGTAACCTTCTTTGTTTCCTTTGTATCAAGATTATATGAGAAAAGATTAAGCCGGTAATCCCTGTCCGATATAAAGTAGATCTTATTTCCGGTCCACATTGGAAAAATATCTTGTGCAGGATTGTTGGTTATATTCTCAATTTTCTTCGTGGCAAAGTCATATATCCATATATCATCTGCTTGACCTCCCCTGTAATGTTTCCATGTCCTGAATTCCCTGAATACTCTGTTATATGCCAGCTTTTTAAAATCAGGGGAATAAGAACAGAATCCTCCCCTTGGCAGCGGCAGTTGAACCGATGGCCCGCCGTTAATTGAAACCGCAAAAAGATCACCGATAAAATCATTAAACTCATGCATTCTCGATCTGTAAATTATTGTATCGTTTCCTTTCCAGCACATTACGATATTGTTCGGCCCCATTCTGTCTGAAACATCATCCCTGTTCAACGTTGCTGTGTATGTCAATCTTTTAGGAATTCCGCCTTCTGCCGGGATAAGGTATACTTCAGTGTTTCCGTCATACTGACCCGTAAATGCAATATATTTCCCGTCAGGTGAAAATTTTGCAAACATTTCGTAGCCGATATCACTCGTTATTTTCCGCGCTGTTCCTCCGCTTGAAGGAACTGTATAAAGATCTCCTGCATAACTGAATACCACCTGGTTTCCGTGAATCGCTGGAAATCTCAATAACCTTGCTTCATCCTGTGCAGGTGTAATTTTTATTATCGAAAAACATAATAGTAAGAGAATAGATTTAAACATTGCTGCCTCTGGGTTTTTACATATAACAATAATTTAATAACTATATCTAAAAATTATTACAATTTTTTGATAAAGCTGTTATAATTGTGTTAAACGGTAGGAATTTATAGGATTTACATGTCCTGGATGTAATTTAGTATGGAAATTTCTCCTTTTTTAATCAATAAGAAAATAATGTGGAAATTGTTTCAATACATGAGCGCAAATCATTTCAGCTGCTTCTTCGTAAGGAAGAAGGTAAGTATTGATAATAATATGATATAAATATTTATCTTCAATGTCTTTGTGATAATGATGTTGTAAATAGTGTCTCTTTATATCATCATCTTTTTTAATTCTTTCTTTTGCTTCTTTTCGCGAAAGATTAAAAATATCCTGAATGCGATTAATCCTTTGCTCTAATGGTGCAACAAGTCTTATATGCAATACATTTTTCATCTGTGCAGTTACAATATTTCCCCCTCTCCCGATAATAATTACATTACCCATTGTCGCTAATTGTAAAATAGTCTGGGCTGTCTTGTGAACTAAAAGCCAGACCGGGGGATGAATACCAAGAAGTTCGCTCACCATACTGTTTATTTCAGTTATTTTATCTTCTTCAAGGTATTCAGTTAGCTTATCAGGTAGGTTATTGTCATTGATTACTTTCTCTATCAGGTTTTTATCGAATATTGCCCATTTGACATATTTGTCCTTTGTCTGCTTCTGTAAAATTTCACATACTCTTTCCGAAATTATATCCGCCCCGGCCCCTATTTCCCTTGATATTGTAATACAGGGTCCGTGTGGGTGTTTGTTCTTTTCTAACGATACTATCTGGTGGGATTCTATATATTTCTTTGCTTTTTCATATGGACCTGTTATCATGGCGTTTTCTCCCAATTATGGGTGGTAATTACCAATAATATTATTCAAATTAAAATAAGTTGCAACAAAAAAGTGGTACCCTACAGCATTTTTAACAATGTTTTTGTTACTTTTATGTAAATTATTCAACATGTTTTAGAACAATTTCTATAATCTTAAATTGGGAGATTATTTATGGACTTCCGGATAGAAACAGATAGTATGGGCGAGATTCAGGTTCCAACCGATAAATATTACGGCGCTCAAACCGCTCGCTCCATTAAAAATTTTAAGATCGGTGGTGAAAGATTTCCAAGGGAACTGATCAGAGCTTTAGGAATTCTGAAAAAGGCTGCGGCTTTAACCAATAAAGAATTAGGAATTTTGCCGGCTGATAAAGCTGACCTTATTGTTAAAGCATCTGATGAAGTAATTGCTGGAAAACTTGATGATCACTTTCCCCTTGTCGTCTGGCAGACAGGCAGCGGAACTCAGACAAATATGAATGCAAATGAAGTTATTTCGAACCGGGCAATTGAAATGGCCGGCGGCGTAATGGGCAGCAAAAAACCTATCCATCCTAATGACGATGTTAATAAAGCTCAGTCTTCTAATGATACTTTCCCCACTGCTATGCATATAGCCGCCGTTGAAGAAATTCATAGAAGATTGATTCCTATGGTAACGAAACTGAGGAATGCTCTGGAATCTAAGTCTGTTGAATTTAAAGATATTATTAAGATTGGCCGGACTCATTTAATGGATGCAACTCCTTTAACCCTGGGACAGGAGTTTTCCGGCTATACCCAGCAGCTTACAAATGGACTTGAAAGAATAAATGGATGCATGTCAAGATTATATGAACTGGCTCTTGGCGGAACTGCTGTTGGTACCGGGTTAAATACACATCCTGAATTTGCTGTTAAATCAGCTTCTGAAATTGCCTCTCTTACAGGCCTTCCCTTCATAACAGCAAGAAATAAATTTGAAGCACTTGCCTCACATGATGCTATGGTGGAATTAAGCGGAGTACTAAAAACGCTTGCTGCTTCTCTTATGAAAATCGCAAATGATGTCCGCTGGCTTGGCTCAGGTCCCCGTTCCGGAATAGGTGAGCTCAACCTTCCTGAAAATGAACCCGGAAGTTCAATTATGCCGGGCAAAGTCAATCCGACTCAATGTGAAGCAATGACTATGGTTTGCGCCCAGGTTTTTGGCAATGATGTGGCGATTAATTTTGGCGGGGCTATGGGAAATTTCGAACTTAACGTTTTCAAACCCGTAATTATTTTTAATGTCCTTCAGTCAATTAAACTATTGTCTGATGCGTGTGAAAGCTTTTGCGACCATTGTGTCATCGGAATTGTGGCAAATATTTCTAATATTAAAAAACATCTTGATAATTCTTTAATGCTTGTTACTGCTTTGAACCCTCATATCGGATATGATAATGCTGCCAAAGTTGCTAAGAAAGCTCATAAGGAAAATAAAACCCTTAAAGAAGCTGTTGTTGAATTAAACCTGATGACAGCAGAAAAATTTGACGAAGTAGTACGGCCTGAAAAAATGATAGGACCCCGCTAATTTAATTTAAGCTCCGGTCATTCCGGAGCTATTCTTTTTTCTTATGAATAATTGGAACGGAATTATTTCTTTATTAATAGCATGCATTGAGCTTGTATTAATAATTAATATCTTCATCTTTGCCGAAAAAAACAGATTTAATAAAATCACACTCGCTTTCCTTTTCATTTTAATGATCTATCAGGTGCTGGAATTTATTATGTGCCAATTGGCATACTCTTCTTCATTCCTTGCCTATTGTGCTTTTATTGATATCTCTTTCCTTCCTGCACTTGATCTTTATTTTATTTATAATTTTTTCATTAAAAAAAACGAGGGCCTGAGATATCTTTTTTTTCTTCCTGTCATTTTTTCTGTTTATTACGCCCTGGTATTAAATAGTTTCCGGGTAACCACCTGTACTGTCTTTTATGCTGTTTATAACTACCCGCTCGGAACTCTTTATGGAGTATATTATTATTTGCCTGTAGCATTATCTGTTTTTTTCTTAATTTCTTATATTAAAAAAGGGACTAACCCTAAAAAAATTTTATATGCAGTAGTATTATTAATCGGACATATAATAATGACCATTCCGGTCATTTTTGCCTTCCTTCTCGCTGTTCTTAAAATGCCCGGGTTGTTAAATTCAGTCGAAAGTGTTATGTGCAAGTTTGCTTTCTTCTATGCATTGTGCCTCACTTTCTTTGCCTTAAACTATAAGGAATCCATTAATGAATGAAACGATACTTAATATTTATCTGATTATTGAAAAAGGATATGTTATTGAATATAGGGCGAATGCCTATGAAACTGGCGGTGATGATGAGGATAAAATAAAATATCTGAAAGCAAGAGTTAAAGACGATTTTTCAAAAGCTTATAGATTTGATGCCCTGTCGGATAAATATGGCAGGTTTATGAAATACAATAAGTTTGCCAAATTGGAGGACCGGGGGAAACATCCCGATCTGTATGAGGAGATTTTCAGCAAATTCAATATTCCCGATAGACCCCTTATTTGTGTTACTCCTGTTGTTGACGGCATTATAATTACTAATGATTAACCTGCATTTTTAAATTAATAAGATGTATTTTTATTGTTCTGAACTTTGCCGGGCTCTCCTGAATTTGTCTAAAAATAATATTAAGTTTATTAATTATTGTCCTGATATCTATGAGTAATCTATACAACACTATCCCGCAGTCCCGCTCTGATAAAAAACTAGGTTCATTTGTTGAAAATGGGAATACTCTTTTCCGTTTGTTTGCCCCTGATGCAGTTTCGGTATTTCTCGTGACATTTTCTTCTCTTGAAGATACTATGGGCAGCGAGCATATTATGTCGCCTGATCCGGACGGAGTATGGGAAATTAAATTAGACGGCGAAAAATATGGCCTCTATTATTGCTTTAAAGTAAAACAGAAAAAGCAAAAGAATATAGAACCGCTCTGTATCGATCCTTATTCAAAAGCGGTAGCTACATTCAATACTTATTTGAACCCGGGCCGCTCAATTGTTGTTAAACCGGGGAATTATGATTGGGAAGAAGATGAATGGGTGCAAAGGGACTGGGCTGATCTGATTATTTATGAAATGCATATCAGGGATATGACGGCACATCATTCTTCCGGCTCCGATTATCCGGGGACCTATCAGGGATTAATTCAAAAAGGTAAGAAAGGCGGCATCGATTACATTAAATCTCTTGGGGTAAATACTGTAGAACTCCTTCCGTCTCAGGAATTTTCTAATATTGAAATTCCATTCTGTGATTCTTCCTATTCCGCTTTCAATACCTGGAACCCTTATGAAAGGAATCACTGGGGTTATATGACTTCCTCATATTTTGCCCCCGAATCATATTACAGCGAGAATGCTAAAGAACTTGAGTGGAATAAATGGTATGGTTCCTCGGGGAAACAAATAAATGATTTTAAAGATATGGTTAAAGCATTTCATAAAGAAGGTATCGCTGTTATAATGGATGTAGTCTATAACCATATCTCTCAATACGATTCAGGAAATCTTCAGGATATCGATAAGAAATATTATTTCAGGTTTGATGAAAAAGGAAATTATAAATCTGAAAGTGGTACGGGGAATGATTTGAATACTGAAGCACCCATGGTTAGAAGAATGATTATTGAAAGTATCCTGTATTGGATGACTGAATACCATGTAGATGGTTTTCGTTTCGATCTGGGGAAAATAATTGATTGGGAAACAATAGAGGATGTTATCAGGGAAGCAAAGAAAATAAATCCTTATGTAATTTTTGTCTGCGAACCCTGGGGCGGGGGATATGACCCGGAGGGATTTTCTTTAAGAGGTTGGGGTGCCTGGAATGATCAGATTAGAAATGGCATAAAAGGAGAAAATCCCATGAATGGCCTAGGATGGATTTTTGGGAATTGGTATGGAGATAATAATCTCGACAGAATTAAAAGCTATGTTAATGGTACTCTTATCCGCGATAGGAAAGGGCTGTTTCAGAAAAAAGAACACTCTGTAAATTACCTTGAGTCTCATGACGGTTATACTCTCGGCGATTTTATCAGGATAGGTTCTAAAGAAGTCCGGCCTGACGACATTATTAAAGATATTGATTCCAATGCACTACTCTCTCCGGTTCAATTAAAACTAAATAAGCTGGGTGCCTTGTTCCTCTTTACTTCCCGCGGAATTACAATGATCCATGAAGGACAGGAATTCGCCAGGAGTAAGGTTATTGCTAAAACAAATTTAAGGGATAAGAATGCCGGTAAGCTCGATCATAATAGTTATGAAAAAGATAATGAAACCAACTATATAAACTATCATCATGCAGATTTCAATAAAGAACTTGTTGACTATTATAAAGGCCTAATCCGACTGCGAAAAGAGTTCCCTGCTTTCAGAAAAGCGGCATATGAGGATATTACTTTTATGCATGTCTATGATAACGATTTTGCTCTGGGCTATCATATTAAATATGAGCAGAATGAATTTATTGTATTATTTAATGCAGCTCAGAAAGGAGATGAGGAATTTAAATTGCCAGATGGGAATTGGGATATACTTGTTAATTCTACCCTGGCAGGAACTGACAAATTGGGTGAAATATCGGGTAAAATATTAGTTAATCCTGTAAGTGGATTTGTGTTAATAAAAAGCAAATAAATATTTAGCCGGTTAGCCCTTTCCTTAGTGATTTTTCTACTGCTGCTTTGAAATTGCTGATATTGACCGGTTTGTGGAAAACATATTCAACACCAAGATTGGTATAATCTGCTATCGCGCTTCTGTCTATATCGCCGCTTAAAATTATAACCTGTGGCTTCCCCTTCATATCCATTTTTTTTATCTCCCTTGTAAGTTCATAGCCGTTCATTTCCGGCATTAAGTGATCTGATATTACAAGTGCCGGCGGAGCAGTTAATATTTTCTCAAGCGCTTCTTTTCCGTTGGAAGCAAGTTCAATATTATAATCAGGTGTAATATTCTTTAACAGTTTCGAGTAAAGTAATCTGTCCGTTTTGCTGTCGTCTACTAAAAGGATATTGGCTGAAGCAATTGGTAGTAAAAATTTAAAGCTAGTCCCTTTTCCGTATTCACTCTCAACCCAAATATTACCGCCATGCTTTTCTATTATCTCTTTTACCAGCGAAAGACCAAGCCCCGTTCCCTTTTCTCCGGATGTCCCCTCCGAAGAATATTTGGTGTCGACCCTGAAAAGCTCATTTATGATTTCTTTTTTTATTCCGACACCATTATCGCTTACAGAGAATTCGTAAAAACGCGCCTTATTTGAGGGATATCCGGAAATTACTATTTCTCCACCCGGCCTGGTGAACTTGATCGCATTGGAAATTAAATTATTGAAGACCTGCATTATTAAACTTTGATCTACATAAACTGTTACATTACTTTCAATTTCTGATTTAATTTGTATGTTCTTTTGAAATGCATTACCGGATAATGAGTTAATGGAATCTTTAATAATCAGACCCGCAGTTATTTTTTCCGGTTCAAATTTTATTCTTCCCGTCTGTAACCTTGTCCAGTCTAATAATGAATTAACTAATGCCAACATTGATTTGGATGACTCTTGTATAAACCTGATGTATTGTTTCTTTTCTTCTTCTGTTAATTCCTCATCGGCAATTAACAGATCAGTAAATCCTAAGATTGAACTGAACGGGGTTCTTAGATCATGGGAAATAATCGAAATGAACTTATCTTTTGTTTCATTTAGTTTAATAAGATTTTCAGTCGACTTGTTCAGTTCTTCTTCCGCCTTTTTTCTTAAAGATATATCGCTTACAAGTCCGTAAATCTTTGATAATTTGCCTTCTGCATTTCTTATTACGTTTATCTTTGTCCTTACCCAGACGACATTTCCGTTTTTATTTATTATCCTGAATTCCATTTCTTCAGATACCTGGACCTTGCTCCTGAGTATTCCTGCGAGCTTGTTCTTAACTAATTGGAAATCATCCGGATATATTATCTTTAAAAATAAGGTTGACTCAGACAGGAATTCCGATTGTGTATATCCTGTTATCTTTTCTGCTGATGTAGTGTAGAAAATGGGCTTTAATACTTTGCCAACCCGCTCGAAAGTAAATAGAAAATCATCAATATTTTCGGTTATATTCCGGTATTTTTCTTCTGATTCCCTTATTGCCTGCTGTGCGCGCTTTCTTTCCGTTACATCTCTTGCATCAATAACAACAAAATTTTTCTCCTCTATATTGAATAAGGAAGGGGACACTTCAACAAAAAATATAGATTTATCTTTCCTTTTCCCTAAAAACTCAAACCTCCCCGGAACATCCTTTCCCAGTTCCAGCATCTGAATATATTCTGCCACCTTGAAACCGTCGTTGCTTGATACCAATTCAAGCAGGGAGCTATTATTAATCTCCTCCTTCTTTTTATATCCAAAAAGTGTGGCAAATGAATCATTGGATAATACAATCATCCCATTTGCTATTATGGCTATTCCATCCTTTGAAGTTTCAAATAAAGTTTTGAAAAGGTACAACTCTTTTATGTCCCTTTTTTCTAATGTAATTTCATGCAAAAATCCGTTAAAGTTCTTTATCGTCTTATTATCAAAAAATACAGGAGAGAATTTCGCAGTGAAATAATGTACGTTATTGAATTTGGAAATTAATGGCAGTTCAATTTTCTTGTTCGGATTGTTTTTAAATTCTTTAAGATCAAAAATATTGTTATCCAGATAATGGGGATCAATTAAGATCCTGATGTTTTTGTTTATAATTTCATTTGAATATCCCAGAGCAGTGGCAAATTTTTCGTTTATATAATTAATTGTTCCGTCAGGTTCTATGCTGATTATCAGATCATCGCTGTTGCTGAGAATATTCCTGAATCTTTCCTCCGAAGATTTTAACTTTTGTTCCAGTAAATTTCTTTCAGTAATATCGATAAAAAGGATGAATATAATATTGTCCCCCTGCTTCATTGAAAAACGCGCTTCTACAATTTCTTTTTCCCGGTTCTCTTTATTAAATGTTAAATTAATCTTCCAGAATTTGTTTCTGTTAAGTTCATCTTTAATATTATCAAAATATACTTTATCGAATAACCCCAGCGCCTCTCCAAGAAATTTTCCTGAAACTTCGTTTTTTGAATATCCGAATAGTATCTCTGAGGCTTTATTCCACGATATTATTTTCCCTTCCAGGTCAACCGTTATAATGCTCTCGGATGTCGACTCTGTAATTGAATGAAATTGTTTTGAATCGTTTAGTTCCTGGGCAAGATTTTCATTGTACTGTATAATTTCAGTTATATTATTTAGGAAAAAGAAGATAAATTGAATTTGTCCCCTCTTATTTAATAATGGTTCAACCCTGCATTCATAAATAAGCTTGTCTTCTCCTACTACAACCTCCAGGTTAAATTTTTCGGGACCTCTTTTTATCTTTACAATATCAAAGTATTTGTCAAATTCACTCCTGGCGGAAGGAGAAAATATTTTGTTAATCTGGAAATCATTTGCGATTTCTTCTGTTAGCTTTCTTATTTGCTTCCCGTAATAAAACTTAACCTTTCCATCATAATCGGTGATAAATAAAAGGTCATTAACCTTGTTCATTATTCTTTCAAAATATTCTTTTTTAAGGATTCCCTCTTCCGT
>JARLHC010000135.1 GCA_031292455.1 Ignavibacteriaceae bacterium | reverse complement strand
GTTATCTTTAACGAGAGTAACGAAACCAGATTCTTTTAATTTAGAATCAGTGATATCGACCTTAGCTACCGCCGTATTTCCATTAATATCAACATCGCCGATATTTACGTTTCTTTGCCAGCCGCCTTTTTGTCCACCTTTAACCAAATTAACAAATTGTGCAGTTGAATAATTATCAAGATTTTTTGTTATTTCATTGATAGTTATAATTGATGCATTTGATAAAACTGTTTTGCTAAGTGCATCGGCATTCCTGGTATCAACACTATTAACATACGTTGTAATAGTCTGTTCAATATCACTTTTATCTTCCGCAAATAATGAATGGGAGAGAATAAGAACGAAAACAGCGACTAATAATTTTAAAGACTTCATAAGACACCTCACTTATATAAAATTTTGTTTAAATGATTACTATCTAGAATTTTCATTTAATCTTAAAACTAAATTAGTGGATTAGTACCACAAGCGGATTAGAAATATTATGAGTGGTAATATAATTACATGATCAGATAAATCTAGTGATGGCAAAATCATAATAGCATTTTTAATAATATTTTGAGGTAAATGATCATTAATAGGGGTAAAATCAGATCAATTCATGTCTGATTGTTTGTTATATTATGAAGATCAATTTCTGTTGGATACGGATATTATCCTAAAATTTGCTTAGAAGGAGAAATTAAATGTACAATGCTTTATTGCTTTTATTGTTGGGGACAGCCATTTATCTTTTTACCACGGGTATTAAAAAACGACAGAAATTGAGATCATTTTCAGGAGCGGCCCTGGGAGTTTTAACTATAATATTTTTCTGGTTCATGGATTTCTGGGGTGAAGCTCTTTGGTATCAGAGTCTAGGGTACAGCAACCGATTCTGGGTAATTAATTATGCAAATACAGGTTTTGCTATAATAGGAGCACTGCTCGGACTGCTTATAATTTACCTTATGACACTTTCAATTCCAAAAGCAAATAAGGTTTTACATGCTTTAACCAAAATTGCAGGATTAGCCATAGGAGGTTACTGGGGATATTCAAATTGGGAAATAATTTTAAAGTATTGGAATGGGGTTACAACGGGACTGTTAGATCCAATTTTAGGAAAAGATGTGGGATTTTATCTTTTTACATTACCTTTTTATGACAGTCTTTACATTCTCCTTTTATTGCTTTCGTTAACTGTGCTAATTGCAACTTTTATCTCATCATTTGTAAGGATGAGTGAGAATAATATATTTTTCTATTTTCCCGGAGAATTTGAAATAAATTCGAATAAATTCAAATCTCCAATATTTATAAATAGCGCCATATTTATATTAATCCTTTCCTTTGGGAGATATTTAAATCGATATCATTTAATGTATTCAACTACCGGAGTAGTAGCGGGACCATGCTGGACTGATGTTAATGTTTTATTGCCGGCATATACATTTGTTATTATTATATTTCTACTTATTAGCATTGGACTAATTATTCCCAAAATACGGAAAAGAGTACAAGGTTTCTTTGTTAATAAATTTCACGTTGCGGCAGACCGTTCATATTTCCTTGTATTGGTAAGTTCGGGAGTTTTGATAGTTATAATATGGATATTCTCATTTTCAATACTTCCAGGAGCTTTTGAATGGCTTGTAGTTGAGCCAAATGAGATAACATTTGAACGCCCATATATTTTAAACAACATACAATTTACCAGATCGGGATTCGGCTTAAACAATGTAGAAGAAAAAGAATACCCGCTAAACGGCAATTTTACGCAAGAAACTGTTAATAATAATCCGAACATTTTTACAAACATACGACTATGGGACTGGAAAGCACTCGACGCGGTATACAGGCAATTCCAGGCGATCCGATTATATTATGAATTTTCTGATGTAGATGTAGACCGTTATAATATCGATGGGAAGACCAGGCAAGTGATGGTGTCCGGACGTGAGATAAACCTTGATAACCTGCCACAACAGAGCCAAACATTTGTAAATAAACGATTTCAATATACACATGGGTACGGAATAACAATGGCGGCGGTAAATGAATTTACCAATCAGGGATTGCCACATTTATTGATAAAGGATATTCCGCCAGTTTGTGAGTCACCGGGACTAGAAGTAAAACAGCCGCAGATATATTTTGGAGAACTGACCAATTCGCCGGTAGTAGTTAACTCCAAAGCAAAGGAATTTGATTATCCGAGCGGAGAAGATAATGTATATACCAAATATGCAGGTACAGGTGGAGTAGAGCTATCAAATTTCTGGCGAAAGTTTCTATTCGGATGGAAATTTGATGGAACTAATTTTTTATTTTCCGATTACCCGACAGATAAAAGCCGGATATTATTTCATCGTCAGATAAAAGAGCGGATTAAACTATTAGCACCATTCCTTAGTTTCGATAAAGATCCATACTTAGTACTTGCAGACGGCAAATTATACTGGATGATAGATTCGTATACTACTTCAAATTATTATCCATACAGTCAGCCTTTTTCAGCTACAGAAACAATCCAGTATAAAGAAGGCAACTCAACCCAAGATCTAACCACAGAATTCAGCAACTACCTGGAAGGAATAAATTATATACGTAATTCAGTTAAAGTAATTGTTAATGCATATGATGGGTCTGTTAATTTTTATATAATGGACGATAAAGATCCTATCATACAAGTATGGAGCAAAATATTCCCGGGTTTATTTAAAACTAAAAGCGAGATGCCGAAAGATCTATTGGCTCATATCCGATATCCTTCAGACATGCTTTTAGCACAAGGAACCGTTTATCAGAAATATCACATGACAGATCCGACCGTATTTTATAACCAAGAAGATCTCTGGGTACGGGCAACTGCAAAATATTATAACCGGGTACAACCGGTTGAGCCATATTATATAATTTGGCAATTACCCGGAACAGCAAAACAACAATTCGTGCTAATGCTCCCATTTACCCCTAAGAACCGGCAAGTAATGATTGGCTGGATTGCGGGGATGTGTGACCCTGAAAATTATGGACGTTTCCTAACCTACCAATTTCCGAAAGACAAGATGGTACTTGGACCTCAACAAGTAGAAACAAAGATAGATCAGGATAGTTTCCTTTCGGGGCAATTAACATTATGGGATCAGCATGGGTCAAAGGTGATCAGGGGAAATGTACTTGCAATACCAGTTAATAAT
>JARLHC010000134.1 GCA_031292455.1 Ignavibacteriaceae bacterium | reverse complement strand
GCTATAGGCTGTTACTATTCCGTTTTGATCTACACTTGCTATTGAAGTATTAGAAGATGACCAAGTGATTCCATTTGTGTTAGAACCCTCGGCATATATTTTATATGAGCCTGATCCCAGTTTCATAAATACAGGCTTAGGACTTATGCTTAATTCATAAGTAGTAGAGGTAGAGCTTATCCGGATTTTATAATCACCAGTGGTAAGTCCTCCGGCACGGTATGCTTTAATTATATATGTACCTGTCTTGGAGCATGTAAAAGAATAAGTATCGGTGCCATTACCGGTAGATAGTTGTTCCAAACCATGGTCATCGTTTGCATAAAATAAGATGAAGTTTGCATCCGCTCCATTTTCTTCTGTTAATTCTATTGTATAGGTATTTCCCTTTGAAGCTGTAAATCTGGTATAATCAACATCATCTGAAGCTTCAATCTTGTGGAAATAATTTGTTCCATTTGGAACCATCAAAGAAGAATTAAAGGATGTAGGATCCGGTTCATAGACGCTATCCCACACCACTTGTACATCACCATTCCAATAGGCGGGCAATACTCTTATTGTGTAGCTGCCAGAGGCCGATCCACCGGCACGGTAGACTTTAATATAATATGTCCCGTTAGCAGTGCTGACAAAATTGAACAGATCGGTTCCGTTGCCGGTACTTATACTCTGCTGTGAATTATCATAGGCGATAAAATTTGCATCGACACCAACCTCGTTTTGCAGCCAGATAGTATAACCATATCCCTGGACTACGTTAAACTTGATAAAATCCACATCATCTGTTGCATGAATTGTGCGTGATTGGATTTCAGTACCTACTGATATCTGTTTAGCAGTGGAAATTGTGTTATCAGGTTCGTATATATCCTGTGCGAAAGAGAATCCATTTATGATGAATATAAATAAAAACATCAAGAAGATATTCTTCATTAAATTCATAAGAAGGGGTAATAAATAATTTGAGCTGGGGAAAAGTGTTTTTCTTACTTTCATTTTAGCATCTCTATTAGATTATCAAATAGGAATACTCAATTCTGCCCCTAAGGAAGTAACGCTGGCGCTATTGAATAAAATAGCCTGCCCAATATATTTTAAGGATTGAATTCTAATTCTATAATAATAATCCTTCTGCAATAATTAAAAGCAATGGGCAGCGTTGAGTATTTTATAAATTGTTCAATTTCTATTTGTATTGTCTTTAGATTAAGACGCTTGAAAAATGAAAGATAAATTTTCTTTATCTAAAGGGAAAATATTTAATTTGATTTATAGGATGCATTAAGAATAATTGGGATTATATCTATTCTATTAAGTAATTTTGCTTTATGTAGTTTAATCTTAACAAGATACCTTTTCAGATATTAATTATATCCCTGAATAAAAGTTAACAATCCAATCATTCATTGTCAAATAAGCAAACTTATAAGGTTACTTAATAAATGAATGATTAGGGTTCCCCACATAGCAACACTAATGCAGAGAGAAAGGATGGCAAGGGTTTGTTCAAAGGGACCCCACTCCTTTGGATAGTTTACTAAGAATCTGCATGACAGAGGCAGGTAATAACCAGGCCATAATAAAACTAAGCGCTACAAGAAAACGATTTACCATTCAATATTTTTTCTTTTGCTAAATATCCCTACCACAATGGGGACAAGTTTTCTTTTCTTGTTTTGAATGGGATTTATGAAATTCTTCAACAAATCCAGCCCCAAGTATTCCTGTAGGAAGCGCAAATAAACCGATTCCTAAAATAGAAACAATTGCCGCTAAAAGCTTCCCCTCGAATGTAATAGGGAAAACATCTCCGTAACCTATAGTTGTTAATGTTGCAACTGCCCACCACATAGTTGATGGAATATCTGCAAATTTATCCGGTTGTGCATGATTTTCAAATACATACATTAATGAGGAGGATATAATTATTAAAATTGAAGTAATGAATGACGTAATTAAAAGCTCTTCTTTTTTTTCTTTGAATACTCTTCCAAATAATTTTAAGGATGATATATATCTTGCAGCTTTAGCAATTCTAAATATTCTTATAAGTCTAATGATTCTGATAAACCTCAGATCCAAAAGTAAAATAGGAAGGTAGAATGGCAGAATAGCAATTAAATCGACTATAGCCAGAGGTGTCACCAAATATTTTAGACGACCAGATAATGGATTAGAATATCTTATATCTGATGTACATGACCAGAGACGCAATATATATTCGACAGTAAATACTGCAATAGAGAATACCTCAAAATTATATAAGAATACTTCGTATTTTATTTCGATTGACTTAACTGTTCCGAGTATTGCTGCCATTACATTTAATACTATAAGGATCAATATAAAATATCTTTCAATTCTGACTTTTTTATCTTCAGGATGAATATTTTCAAGGAATTCCCAGATTCGATATTTTATTTTCATAAATTATCCTAAAAGGTTACTGTAAGAAAATATTGTTTTGATGGCACTCTAGATTTTCTTTTCTTGGTGCTTCGGCAGGATTTCCAGGATACCAAATTTTGCTTCCGTTCATTTCATAATAAATCTTGCCGTTATGATATTCACTTTTGAGACGTTCACTGACTTTGAAATAATAGTCCGGAGTAATTGTTACATATCCCCCATCGAAAAGTTTATGGATATCTGCCCTTAAGAGTAATCCATTTTGAACTTCATGAATTCCCCCTTTTGAAAAAGGTATTATATGAGCCGCCTCAAGTGCCGGTATAGAATGCTCTTTAGTTACAGCACACTGTTGATAAGCCTGTTCAACTGCAAACCGAAAAGAACCTTGTCCCAGACGCGGATAAATTACCTGTCCCGGACCATACCGAGTTCTTGGATCTGCAACTTTGTTAATGTTATAACTCGCTTGTTCTCCAATTTGAAGTAAGTGAGCCCGTTCTATACTTTCGGCAAATATTCTCTTCCCTTCCCCGTTAGTTGTATCATAATATTTTCCAGCTTGAATATTAGCTGACCAGTCATTTGGTCCCTGAATCCACATATCCTTAGGAAAGAATACAGGAGATGTAAGCATAATGCATCCAATTTCATGATTTAACTTAGGAGCACTATGACTGCCAAGATTAGCATAATGTGCTATACGCTTCCACATAATCTCTAAAGATTCAGCCCCATTAATATCGCCAAAAACCTCCCAAGCCTCTCCGAATCTTACCTTTTTATACATTACGAAGAGACCAAATCCAACTATCATATCCCCGAAAGCTCTTTTTAATTTAAAGAATAATGGTTCTCCTACAGATAGGCTTCTTAATGGCGATCCACTGCCCGGGCGCCAGAAATTCGCTTCGTCCAAATCCTTTTTGGCAGAGAGATATTTATACCAGTCGTAATCAGTATTGGCTATATATGCATTCATTTTTTACGATAAACAGTATAATTGACAAAATGAATTTCGTGGTTATGCCATGAGTATAATATCTTAATGGAGTCTTTTCGATTGGTGTTTATGGAGACTGAACGGATTTACATTTAACTAAGTCTTTTAATCAAATCAGGGAATAAATTAATGATTTATCTATGTAACTTCAATCATTTTTAATTAAATCCTCAATAACAATTCTTAATGCAGACAAATTGTTTTTTCAGGATTCAATTTATTCAGGACTTTTATCCATTCTTTTACTTTCATTATAATTACTCCTAAGAAGAGTTTGATTATTCGAGATAGTAGTAAATTTTTAATATATTTCATTTAGAAATCCTAATCGAAATTTAATGGCAGAATTATCCCTCAATAAATGAATTTGGGTATTTGACCAATGATTACTTTAACACTTTCTTCCCGCAGTGATTTTTCCAAAGTCTTTCAGCTTATTAACTCCGACTTATCATCTGACAATGAGATTATGTACGATCTTACAAATTTTTCCTTTTTTGAACCGATAGATATATTATTATTTACCATGCCTGTAATTTATTTTAAAAACAAGAAAGTTTTACAAAGATATCGCCATCCATTAAAACAACAGACTCGTTCATATCTTTCTGATATTGGTCTTTTCGAATTTTGTAAGACAAATTTTCAAGAACCAATCACAATTGAGGAAATTCATTCCCGATCCGCTATGCCTTTGCGACGAATTACCCCTGTTACAATGAATGACTATATATTCCGGGCACAAAGATATTTTTCTAATCATTGCCCTTTGAAGGATCTTTCTTTTCTTAATCTTACTATATCTGAATTAATTAATAATGTTAAAGATCATGCAGAATCACCAATTGATGCTTATATCTTCTGTCAATTATATCCCCGATTAAATATAATAAAAGTTGTTGTGGGAGATTTAGGCATCGGAATTCCTACCGCTGTAAATGCTTATCGTGAATCTAGAAAAGAGTCTATCTTAAGTGATATTGAAGCAATAATTTGGGCTATAGATCAAAATACGTCTACTAAATCACATCCACATAACAGAGGGAAAGGACTGAATAACCTTTTTGAATTTATTAAATATAATCGAAGTATTATAAATATTTATTCAAATAAAGGTTTATTATTAGCATCAAAAGGTAGGACAACTTCTTTTCTAAATAATATCAGAGATTTTCAGGGAACACTCATACAGATGGAGATTAACATTGACAATTTACCTGATATTTCTAATATTGAAGATGATTTTTGGGAACAGGCTCAATTTTAATAGTTAAATAACAACATGAAATTATTTATTAAAGATATTGTTAAAGATACTTATACAAATGCATCCGGATATGCATTATTAATTGCTCTGCAATATTATTTTCGCGATGGTCAGCAGATTACTTTGTCTTTCAAGGATACGACTCCTACCTCAACATCATTTCTTAATTCTTCAGTAGGAGAACTTTTAGATCAATATGGGTTTTCTAAGTTTAAAAGCCTGGTGAAGTTTGTTGATATGACTGTTACTCAATCACAAGTATTAAAGAATTATTTTCATTCAGGCGATCTGAAGAGTTAAATAGCGACCCCCTCCTGGCTTTTTTGATTTTGATAAGTACTGATATTTCAATGCGTAATGGCATTTTTTGTCCTTAATCTTGTCGCATATTTAGCAAATATATGCGACAAATTGCCGGCATCAGACATTTATTTGAGTATAAATTTGTACGGCGGCAATAATAGTGGCAACTTTGCCGGTATTATGCCAGATGAACGATTTTTGATGTTTTCGGTTAAAGGCGTAGAGATAGGTTAAAAAGGTTGTCCAGAGCAGGGTTCACCATATTGTAGGAAAGTTCATTGCGATTTCGTGCTGATGAGGTGTTTTGAGTAACTTCTCCTGATTATTTTAATAGTATTTGGGCAAGATATTTTTTACTCATACCTAAATTAAAGAGAGATCGAATAAGCAAATCAATTGACACAGAAGGATCTCCCTTCTCCATTTTAGCCACTCTTGATTGGCTATATGCCAACATTTTGGCTAATTGTGCTTGTGTCGCTTTTTTATCTTTCCGGAATTTCTGAAGCCCTTTACTTAATGCAAGTTTAACTTCAATGTAATTATTTTCTTCAGGAGAAAGATTTAAGAATTCCTGAACTGTTCCGAATTTCCATCCATTTTCTTCTAATTTTTTTCTTTTTTGTGTATTCATATTTATTTTCCATCCGATTCATACTTGTTGATACGGCGCTTACAATTATCTATTATTTTCAAAGGAGTCTCATTAGTTTAATTGAGTTCTTTTGAACATTATTATATAATAATCGGAGATACCAACCACTATCGTCGTCTGTATCATCTGAATAAACATTAGAATTGTCCGGTTCAACATACTCAACAATATATTTCCAGTTTTCATTTACGAAAGTATATGTTAGTCCTGCGGTGTCAGATTTTTCGCTTTTAATTCCATTAAATAATATTAAATCAGGTTTATCTGACATTTTATTCCCCTTGCTCCAGGAAACATACCTGAGACCCTTATCAGTTGTATCGATTCTTATTAGTAACTTTCCTGCTTTTGCAAATATTATATTATCATTCCAATCCCTGATACCCGGATACATTTGGCTTTTAATTTTATTTATTGCTTCGGATTTAAGGGTTTTCTCCCTGGCTGAGAGGTAATTAATCGAATATATTTTTCTGTCATAACCTATCCATATATCACCTTTAAATGGGCCACCGGTTAAACCAAAGAGCCCATCAGCTTCAGTTATCTGAGAATCATCATACTCATTTAATTTCTTAATAAATGCTGCATCAAAAATAACCGGGTAATAGGAAATGAATTCTTTGGTATCTTTAATTTCCTTTAATGGATAAGGACGCGCAAGCGGATAGAAAATAAGATTAGATATTTCTTTTGCATTGTTGTCTTTAATATATCGCACTATTTGTCGAAAGCTTAGTTTAATTTCAAATGGGACAGGTCCATTCCCCCATTGATAATTAAGACCAGGACTAATAAGCTTTTTAAGGAATATTTCTTTGTGTGTTTCGAATTTATGTTTGTCATCATGAGATGTTAAGTAAATTTTATAATTATATTTCCCATCCGGCAATCCATATCCATAAAAATTTGCATGGTAAATCCCTTTCTTCAAATTTTTATCAAATATATAACTGATGTATTTACCCGTTGTGTCATAAATTGATACATCAATTAGACTATTGTATGGCAAATCAAATTTTATTTCTACGCCAGGAATAGACGGAAGCGGGTAATCAATTTGTGCAGAATATTCCAAGGGAATTGAGTCTAAAGCTATTTCAATCGCTGCTCTTTCGCTGTTTAGTTTAGAAATAAATGATCCAGAACCGGAAATTAATGCTGTACCGAATTTTGCAGGGTAAAAGTAATCCATATATTTCCCGATAACATACAAATTTCTCTTTACATCAGAAGCGATTGAATTACAAGATTCATCACTTCCGATATATTTCACCCATATTCTATTTCCATAAGTATCATATTTTGCAATAAACATGTTGTTACCACGGGCAAAATTTTCTTTGTTTAAAATTAGAGTATCAAATTCAACAGATCCAAAGAATGTCCCGGCAACAAAGCTATTGCCGTCAGAGTCAACCGAAATTCCCTCACCGCCGTCATCAAATTTACCCCCTGCGCTTTTAGCCCATAATCTATTTCCGTTTGGATCATATTTTGCAACAAATATATCACGCTTTCCGTGATTTATTAATTGAACTGTCCCAAAATTTGCAGTCCCTTCAAAGGAGCCTGTAATATAACTGTTACCGCCGGCATCAATTGAAATACTTTCCCCCATACAGTTCGCATATTTATCTTTGCTGCCTGCTTGTTGTGCCCATAAACATTTACCGTTTGAATCAAATTTTGCAACATATATATCAAATGAACCATCATTTTTAGCACGAAGTGTACTATTACCTAATTCTGCCGTCAATGAAAAATATCCTGTAACATAAAGGTACCCTGAAGCGTCAATTGCAATTGAGTTTGCCCTGCTCATACCTGCGTCCATTTTTTTCGCCCATAAACATTTTCCTTTTGAGTCAAATTTTGTAATAAAAGCATCACATATGCCGCCTTTGAGTTGAAAAGATCCAAAATTTACCCAAGGTTCAAATGACCCTGTTATATAACAATTACCATGTGAATCAACAGCTATCCCTTTTCCCTGATCAAAATTATAACCTCCGGCCAGATCAAGTCTTGCCCATAAACATTTTCCCTCCGGAGAATATTTTGCAGTAAATATATTACCATTTTCAAAGGGGGCATATAATGATATTGTATCAAAAACTACTGAGCCGTATGTACAACCTGTTATATAACTATTTCCGTCTGCGTCTGCTGTAATACCATATACATAACTCTGGCTGTTATGAATAAGAGAGCCGGCATGTATTGCCCAAACACAATATCCATTAGGATCGTATTTTGCAATAAAGACATCTGATACTCCGAGTGCTTTTAATTTAATAGCATCGAATGTAGCTGTTCTTCCAAAATCTCCAGCAATATAGCTATTCCCCTTGGCATCAACGGCTATACCAATACAAGTAGCATTTGCAATAGTGTTTGTCCAGACGAAATTAACAGAGTCAGGTTTATTTGCGGTTAATTTTGAAAACCGATGTGTTATTTTGGCGCATTGAACAGACAAGAAAGCGTAAAGTATAAAATTTAATAGAAAGAATATTATTTTCATAAACCTATTGAGGAATTGAAAATTTAATAAGTAAGATGATCAACAGAATTGAATAGGTAGTAATCCTTGCAGTTCTATATGTATTATTTGTCCCGTCAAACTGCAGGGCATATTGTGTTTGGGAAAATACATTCAATGAAGCAAATAAAAGAATCAGTAAAATTATGCCCTTCATAAAGTCTCAATTTATTATTTGAACCAGTATACGTAAATAAAGTGAAAGTTCACTTATTTCACAAGCGTACACAGCTAATGTAAGCACTGATATTTATTATAGTTATAGGGTTAATACCTGATAATATATTGAGAAAACACTTATAATGAGGGGAATGAATTAAAATACCCGGTTCTACCAGCTTAATGCCGGGAGAAAGTGAGCTATATGCCTGTTAATACGGTCTCACTCCCTTAGCACCCCTGCCCACGACCCGTACCATTGAGGCGGATAACAAACTGGCCTGCATCCAAAGGGGTGCTACAAGAAAACGATTTACCGAATAATATGTTCTTTTAGGAATATTTAGCCATGGTGTGAATACAGAGAGGGCTCCCCCACCAATAGTGAGGAATATATTCGACAATGTATAACCGATTCAAGGTATCAAAACATATACAATGTCTTGATTGAAATACTTTTCATTATTCAGAAGTAATACAAATGTAGTTTGGGTTTTGATAAAGGATCGAAAGTAAATACCTACGGAAGGGTTTAGTTTCATTGAAGCTGTCTTATCCATCCACAACTTATAATTTATTTAGTCTCTCAATTTCTTTTTTGAGTTCGTCAATAACTTCTTTATTCACAATTTCTTTTTTACTATTTACAATTTTTGAAAAGACATTAAATACTTTCCGCCATATACTTCTGTGAATTTGAGTTGGTTTTCCAAGTGAATAGTTTTTTCCTGGATATTTTCAGATAGTGGCATACCATTACGTACCATTTTGATATGAATACCGATATATTTTTCATTTAACTTTATATAAAAATCAACGTCATAAAGCCAATCCCACTCATCCGGTACTGGTTCAAGTTTAACATTTAAAGCTTTCTCTAGTTGCCTGTATATTGTTTCTACCCCATAGCTATTAATAGTTGGATTGTTCAATTTAGTAAATTTCCTCAAGCATTAGGATTTCATCAGCCTCTTCCCAATTCTCTAAGTTGTTTTGCAATTCGGTAAAATCAATTTTCAGTTCTTGAGTCTTATTGTATGCTTCTTCTTCGGAATCTGCTTCTATCTCAAAGGAAACAAAGCTCGAATAGTATCTCTTAACTTCATATTTCATATAATCTCCTGAATTGACAAGATAATTAACTATTCTTTATCTCTATTGCTAACGAAATCCTTTATACCTTCACTAACATTAGTCCATGATACACCCATTTCCGAATCAATATGACGCTCCATATCTTCCAGAATTTGCTCAGCATCTTCCCGGTTTATTTCTTCACCCATTTCTTCAGCTTTTTCCAATACATCATCGACTTGCCAATAATGCATACAAATCGATTCTTCAGGATTTTCTTTTTGAAGTATTTCTATCCAATCTTTTATTTTCATATTCCAATCTCCTCACTATTGTTCGTAAAGCCTGAACGCTAATGAATCATTCATTTGGGGATTTCAATTTCTTGATATTCTTTAACATCTTTTTATTTCCGGTAGTTACTCTTCTTTTTAATTTTTGAATGTCTTCCTCTTTCGGCAGTTCTTCCGGTTTTATACCTCTTTCAAGTAATAGATTTCTAACACCCCTATTATTCTTAATGTGTTCTTTTGCAATTTCATTTTCATCTTTTTTTACATTAAACACGGTAATTTCATTAGCAAAATCTTTGGCTTTTATTGTTATGGTAGGTAGAAAATCTGCTAATGCTCTTGCGTCCAGTACTCCTAATTTTATTTTCATATCGTGTTGTATAACCACCGAATAAAGCTTTATCTCCCTTACTTCGCACGAGGCTAAAACTTTGTTCACTACCACTTCTTTCATAAATCACTTCCGATAATTCTTTTTCAGAGAAACTTAATTTTTCTCTAGCCTGAAGTCTTTCCCAATTTGCAATTCTCGCTTCAAGTATTTCTTGTTTGCGTGTTTGTATGGCAAAATAATTCATTGCAAATGCAATTTCCTCTTTACGAGAATCGCCATTTTGTGCTATTAGGTAGCAGGCATACCTAGTAAGCATCAGATCTTTAATTACTTTTTCTGCTGTTTTAGGCATAGCTATCGTTTTGCCAGCGTCGGCAAAATGATCATTTGTTTTTTGACCAGCTTTTAGACAAGCCGTTTTGGCTTTATCAATGACTTGCTCAAAATTTGCCCATTTAGTATATCCCAATAGTTTCTGTAAGTCTCTTGCAAACCAAAATTCAACCCCATTAATTTCATTTGCATAAGATTCAAAATTATTCGATAAAGTTTTTATCGTTTGTAATTTCATTTTTACCTCTTTCGGACAATTGAATTTTTTATTGTTATGTAACCAACCCGTTGAATTTTATTATTAGCGGGTGATCTAATACTTTCGAATAATTATTTTGAGATTCTGTCCTTACTATAAACCATATCCGGATATAAAATAGCTAAATTTAGCGATAATCAAAAGAATTCTTCATTTAATTTTACCAGATAAATTTTATTAAAGGAGGCAGAGCGTTACCTGAATTTATTGAATGAATTAAATAAT
>JARLHC010000133.1 GCA_031292455.1 Ignavibacteriaceae bacterium | reverse complement strand
CACAATAATTTCTGCCAGATTAACTCCATGAATGCAGCATGATAATGGTTCGGCAAAGACAGCCTGGCTGAATGGGAAATCTTTAGGGAGAAAATAAGCCTGAGTAAGCGGGATAACCGAATACTGTGACATACCCCCGTTTACAGAAACTCCAAGTGCTTTCAGATTAGAGCAAAGGTTAATTTTACCTATACGGCAGAACTCACAATAACCGCAATGTATATTTGGATTTATAACGATATTATCGCCGAGGGAATAGCCTTCCACCCTTTCTCCCTTATCAACGATCGTCCCGCAATATTCATGTCCCAATACTACCGGTATTTTTGCGGGGGCATTACCCTCATAAATATGAAAATCAGTACCGCAGACTCCACATCCATTTACCTGAACTAAAAGTTCATCAGGCTGAAGTTTAGGAATAACTAAATCTCTGACTTTTATATTTCCCGGACCATCAAAAAAGAGAGCATTCATAATTATTTGTATATTTTTAATTCAGCAGTTGAATTCCTTTCAATCAAATCAATAGGGATAAGGACTTTCTTCTTAGTTCCTTTTCCATTTTTAATCATATCCGACATGAGTTTCATAACCTCGATCCCCATTTCATACTTGGGGACACGTACTGTAGAAAGTGTAGGATCAAAAGAGATATCAGCCTCCACATCATCAAAACCGATAACCGAAACATTGTCTGGAATAGAAATACTGTTTTCTTTAAAGTACTGGATAGCGCCAATAGCCATTGCATCATTGCAGGCAAATACGGCGGTAATATCATTTCTTTGTTTTAATAATTTCCTGGCCGCGTTATAGCCATTTTCGCGTGCGGTATCATTTTCATCTATTATATAACTCTTTTTAAATATTTCCAGGCCGGCATTTTCCATAGCCATCCTATAGCCACGGAACCTGTCATTAATACTAGGATGACTAATATCGCCAGCAATAAACCCAATGTTTTTATGTTTCAGCTTTATAAGGAATCTTGTTGCCACCATACCCCCGCTTATATTATCGATTAAAACAACGGAGTGATCATTTGACGGAGGATAATAATCGACAAAGACTAAAGGCAGATTATATCTTTCAACCTGCCTGATAATAGAGTCAGGTACCTTACCTGCAATAATAATCCCGTCCACATTTTTTTCAAGAATAAATCTTGGCGGACGATCTTTATCTGAATAGCCGGATGGAATAGTAGTAAGCAAAACATAGTACTCATAATCCCGGGCTTCAAATTCAGTCCCAAGAAATATTCTAGTATAGAAAGCTTCAGAGCGGAGAAAGTGATCTTCCCTCAAGATAAAACCGATATTGCCGGTCTTTTGAGAAACCAATCCTCGCGCAGAACGGGAGGGATGATAGTTCAATTTTTTTATCACCTTATTAACACGTTGACTTGTTGGAAGAGATATTCTTTTATGTTTATGAATTACTAATGATACTGTAGCAATTGATACATTTGCTTCCTTAGCCACATCTTTAATAGTTGCCATTATATTGAGTTAAACGTTTAACTAAATTTTAACAAATAAGATTTTCAGCTCAAATGTTTTGCGGACAATTATACGCGGACAATACAAAGATGTGCTCTGTTTGGCGTGTGATATCACATGTGACTAAAGAGTGATAATTCTCAAATTAATTTAATCTTAACTTATTGTACAGATAATGTTCATATCTTATTAGTTATTTATTTTTTACGGACCATTTAATCTTACCCGGCCAACATTCCGTTTTTCGATCTGCGGTACTTTACATATTGAATTATTTTAATTAAGGTCTTTGAGAGAAAGGTAATACGCGATAGTTGTTTAATTATAATAGCACAGCCGAGGCAGATATCAACTACTGAAATTCTTCAGAACAAAATCATTTTTTAATATTTTTTATCTCTTAGATAGTAATTCGTTTAATAATATATATTATAGCCATTGTGATTAGAAGTAATATGTTATAAAATACATTAAGGGTATATTATAGAGGACTAAGTAAACTATTAAATAGGAGCCGTTATGAAAATATTTACTACCTGGTTCATTTTCATTGCTTGTATTTTCTTTTTTACCATTACCTTATACACTCAGGGGTTAAGGTTTGGAATAGAAGGAGGATTGACAAGTATAACCGGACCTACAAGTTATACAACCAGTGTTGCAGATAATGGCGAGGGATTTGGAGCTAATTATAATTATGGAGCTCAATTAAGATTGGATATTCCTCTTGTTCCATTAACTCCAATCTTTTTTGTTGATTACCATATGCTTAAAGGAAATGGAAGTTCGGGTTCTTTCACCACAAATACATCTCAAAATATTTTGTCTATCGGTGTCGAAGCCGAATATATTCTTTTACCATTACCAATAATTAAGCCATATGCATCCATTGAGGGAGCGATAAATAATATCGGAGATTTAAAGATGGATTATACAGGCGGAAGCACGTCGCAAGGTAAAATGACAAGACTTGGAGCTGCAATAGGTATGGGAGCAATAGTAACAATTCTACCGATATTCGATCTGGATGTAAGTTTGAAATATCATGATTTTAATTTAACAGGGAGTGAACCCAGTATAGATGCATTTTCGCTGAATGTTGCATTAATATTATAATGGAAAAGAGCTAAAAACCTTTTCCACTTTCGCCGGGTATTATTTACTCTAAGCATAAAGTTTTAAGCTTCCTATTAGGACCGGGTTTCATTATTTTTATAGTAATTGAAACTGGAAATTTTATGATTTTACGTTACTGTACAATATTATTTTATATGTTCTTTATTGCAAGCTTTGTCCATGCACAGAAGAAGTCAATTATTTCATCTTCTTTAACGAATACGAATCTTTTGGTCCTAAAAATTGATCATGATTTTCATAATAATTACGGATGCTCCTATCCATTGACGTTCCAGATAAATTTTGAGCACGGACTAAGCGGATTAAGAGTCATGCGGAAATACACTTTACATGACAACTGGGGTATACTGTCTGAAAAAACAAACGGAGATTTCTTTAATGCTATTGAGGTCGTAAGGTTCGATTACAGCAACGACAGAGCTTATGTTTCAATTCCGTTTTCATCATTAACTGATTCTATCTTGATCCAGATAGAGGATGCCTATGGCAATATAATTACACCACAATATGAAGGAATAAGTAAATACTATGATAACCGATCAGCAGCAGTAACCGTAAGCTGTGATGACTGGTCTGACTGGGTAGTTCTGGATAACCGGTTCAGTGTCCTGCTGAATATTTTCCGTTCA
The DNA here is from genome assembly GCA_031292455.1 of Ignavibacteriaceae bacterium. Taxonomy (GTDB): domain Bacteria; phylum Bacteroidota; class Ignavibacteria; order Ignavibacteriales; family Ignavibacteriaceae; genus Fen-1301. The sequence continues at coordinate 1,602 of JARLHC010000133.1, read as the reverse complement.
TATCATTTATATGTAACAGTTGGTGTTATTACAGATGCTAATAACAGTTCGAATACAACATGGTCAATACTACAGCAGCAGCTAAATGCAGGATACATTGAAGCGGCATCGCACAGCCGTTCCCATCCTGATACTCCCTATGTTGATTATTGGGGTGAAGTAATAGGGTCATATGATGATATATTAAGCCACCTTACCCTACCACCGTTATTTAAGTTAGGATCAGCGAAGCAGTATGTATATGTTTGGATAGCACCGGATGGATCTTACAATCATACAATAGATTCAATGCTGCAAATAAGCAATTATCTTGTTCCGCGTGTGTATAGAATATGGGATACCAGCATACCTTCCTCTGTATTCAGCGAATGGGATAGCAGTGTTAATCATTTTGGTATAATAAACCCTGTTGTTGAAATAGGAGCGCCAAGCTGGGGTGGAGGCGATACATCAATTACTTCCCTTAATGGTATATTTGATTCAGTAACCGCTGCGGGGGGAATATATCATTTTATGTGGCATCCGCAGGTACTTTATCCTGACAGCAGTAAGCCATATCTCCTAAATCATCTGAATTATGTAAGCAACCGGACAAATATATGGTATGCAAATCTTGGGCATCTTTATCTTTATCATTTACTTCAGGACTCCAGTAATTCGGGAATTACATATGCTTCAAATGAAAGCAAAAGCCCGGGAAGTTTTCAATTATTCCAGAATTTTCCTAATCCTTTCAATCCGGTAACAACGATTCAATATAATTTACAAATTCAGGGGAAGGTTGAATTAAAGATATTTGATATACTGGGGCGTGAGATAATGACACTTGTTAATTATTATCAAAAACCAGGTAAGTATTCTAAATCTTTTAATACAGCAAATCTTCCCAGCGGAATTTATTTTTATCGGTTAGCTGAGGAAAATCATACTGCAATAAAGAAAATGATTTTGTTAAAATAACGTTGTAGATAAAATACCACTTCTCTTTATTTCATTATTCTTAACATAGGGGAATATTATGCCCCCTGATCTGATCCCGTTGCTTGAGGAAATGATACGATGCAAAGATAAAGTATCCTTTAGACTTGGAGATATGTCTTTTTCAGAACTTGTTTTACCAATTCTTAAGTGTAGGGTTGATTTTCATTCGCCACTTGTTTAATCAAAGCAATTACTTCCCGACTTACTTTTTGTCGTCCCCCCTTATGTTGATATTTACCCCATAAAAATAAGCAAAGATTTCTCTCGATTTCTTCTGATTTTAGCGGTTTATAAATGCGGACGAAGTTTTGGAGAGGGACAAGTTTTGACTATGCACAGGGAAAAGTCTTGACTAACAAACCCTAAAAATAATTCTTGCATATAGTAGAAAAAGTTATTATTATTAATCTAACAATGTTAGAAAATATAACTATCATATAAATGAGCCACATAGAAAGAAGACAAAAAGAGAAAGAAGAGGTAAAACAGAGTATTCTTGACGCAGCAAGGAAGATCGCAGCAAAGGAAGGATGGAATGCATTAACAATCCGAAAGATAGCAGATGAGATAGAATATACACCTCCCATTGTTTACGAATATTTCGATAACAAGGAAGATTTG
>JARLHC010000132.1 GCA_031292455.1 Ignavibacteriaceae bacterium | reverse complement strand
TCGATTATGTAAGAAGGAAGCTGAATAAACAGTCACTGGAAAAGGGAGTTACTTATGCAATATTGGCATTAGGATTTCTGTTTATCCCTGCCCGTATGCTTCAGGCAAATTATAATGAGCATGACAGATCAAAAAACTGGACGCCATGGGATTATGCTTATAACCTTCTTCAGAGCTGTGCACCCCATGCAATTCTGTTTACCAATGGAGATAATGATACATTTCCCCTCTGGTACCTTCAGGATGTTGAAGGTGTAAGGAGAGATGTAAAGGTTGCATGCCTAAGCCTTCTTAATACAAATTGGTATATTACTAACCTTAAAAATTTCGATCCATATAATGTTGGAAAAGTCAGGATAAATCTGCCGGATGAACAAATCGATAAATTGTCTGTAATGCAGTGGGATCCACAAACCTTTACCATCCCTCCTCCGGATAGCTTATCATCCGCCGTTACATTTACTATGAAAAATACCCTGCAATATGGAAGTGTTAAAGCTATTAGGGTTCAGGATTTTATTGTCAGACAGATTGTTATGGATAATAATTGGGAACGTCCTGTCTATTTTGCTGTTTCAATTCCTAATGAAAGTAAAATTGGCTTGGATAATTACCTTAGAATGGAAGGTATGGCTCAACGACTTGTTCCGGAAATTAAAAAACCGGGACTTGAATTCATAAATCTTGATGTGTTGAGAAACCAGCTCTATAAATCGGATTTGGAACCTGATAAAAACTATAAACCTGGTTTCAAATTCAGAGGATTAAATGATCCGAGTATTTATTATGACGATAACCATATCAGGATGGTTCAGAATTATAGAAATTCTTTTATCCGCCTTGCTCTTTATTACCTTCAGACCGGACGGAAAGATAGTACTTCGCTAACACTTGATCTGATGGAAAAGAAATTACCAAGGAATCTTATACCACTTGAAACCAATCTGAAATTTGAACTGGGCAATGTTTATTTTGATGCAGGTGCCGAAAGACAATATAAATCTTTGTATAAGGAAGTGGAAACTGAATCGGTCAATATGATTAAAACAAAATCGGATAATATTTCTTCAGGATTTAATCCTTACAGAGCTCTTATTAAAATTTATGAAAATCTCAGGGATTATAGGAAATTGGCAGATCTTTGGCAGCAAATTCAGGTTATGTATCCAAACGATCCAGTCGTAAAAGAAAATGTTGAAAAATATAAAGTATTGAGCAAATGAAGATTTTAATATTAGCCCTTTCTGGAATTGGGGATGCTCTCATGTTTACTCCTGCTATAGAGCTGTTGCGGAAAGCTTTGCCAGATGCCGAAATTAATGCCCTCGTTATGTTTAAGGGAGTAAAGGATATTTATGAAAGGAATAATAACCTGAACAATATTATCTATTTTGATTTTATGAAAGAGGGGTTAATTGAATCCTTAAAATTTATAAGTACACTTAGAAATAAATATTATATTTCAATAAATGTTTATCCATCCAACAGAAGCGAATATAATGTAATCAATTTCCTTATCGGTGCTGATAAAAGGGCAGGTGTTACTTATTTAAAAAGAGATACCAGAAATTTTGGTTGGCTCAATAATATCCGGGTTCCGGAAAATAAGACTGTGCATAATGTTCAAACTAATATCCGTCTGATTGAAAAACTTTTAAATCAGTCATTCTCTGAAGAGCCGCCTCTTGATTTTACTCTTACGGAAAATGACTTGGCTTTTGCTCGCGGATATTTTAATCGCATCAATATTAAAGTACATGATTTGGTAATCGGCTTTCATCCGGGTTCCGCTACTCTTAAAAATCATTCAAACCGGAGGTGGGAACCCGAAAAATTTGCTGAGCTTGGTAGGGATTTAATAACTAAGCTAAATGCAAAAATATTGCTTTTTGGCGGTCCTGAAGAGGCCGGTTTAAGGAAAATTATTAACTGTAAAATCAACTCTCCTGGTTCATTTATTATTGAAATGGATAATCTTGCCAGGACTGCCGCACTGATGAAAAGATGCAATTTATTTGTATCAAATGACTCCAGTTTAATGCACGTTGCTTCAGCAATGCATCTTAAGGTTGTGGCAATAATAGGTCCTACAAATCCATATTTTATTCATCCATGGAAAATAGATTACAGAATTGTTGATTTAAATCTTAATTGCTCTCCCTGTTTCTTCTATTCCCCTCGTCCACTAATCTGCACCAGGAAAGATGTTCAATTCAAGTGTATTAGAGAACTTAATAAGGATATGGTCTATGACGCAGTTGTTGATTTGTTGAATAAATAAATCAATCATAGAAATTTTTATTCCAGTGGTGTACTTTTAGCTTTTCAAGCAGTGCCGCTGGAAGAGTTCCCTTTTGAACGCTTTTCAAATTATCGGTCAGATTTTTTTCTTGTCGCATTCCCGGAATTACTGTCGTAACTGCACTGAAACTTATAATAAACCTTAATGCAGCTTCTGACATTGATCCTGTTTCTAACTTCACATCTTTCCATATTTCATCTACTCTTAGCTTAACATCCATTTTCCTCTTCCCTCTGAAATATTCATTTCTCCAGTCCCCGATGGGGAAAACAGTTGATGGATCTATGTTTCCTGTTAAAGATCCTTCGTCAAATGGTGCTCTTGCTATAATGCTGATTTTGTGTCGCTCGCAAAAGGGGAATAATTGATGTAGAGGGTTTTGTTCAAAAATATTGAATATTACCTGGAACGAGTCGATTAACTCAGATTTCCCAGTCTCCATTCCATTTTCTGGTTGATGGTCATTTATGGAAATGCCAAAGAACCTCACCTTCCCATCTTTTTTTAATTTTGTGATTGCTTCTTTCCATTCATCTTTGTGAGCCCATCTGTCATTCCAAACATGGAATTGTTGAAGGTCTACGTAATCTCTGTTTAGGTTCTTTAGGCTTTTTTCAGTTGTTTCTATAATATACTTTGTTGGAAAGGATTCTTCCAGAGTGGATGAATCAGCACAGGGCCATTCTCTTTTCTTTGAGGGAATCTTAGTGGCAATGAATATTTCTTTTCCTGATTCCTTGGACGCTTTGCCAAGTATCTTTTCGCTATGTCCTTCTCCATAAGCTAACGCTGTGTCAAAAAAACTTATCCCCTCCTCTATCGCCTTAAGGAATATTCTTTTTGATTCCTTATCGTCAGCGCCTACCCACTCCGATTTACCAATCCCCCAGCTTCCGAAGCCAAGAATCGAAACCTGTTTATCGGATCTGCCGAAATTTTTCATTAACATATTTTAACTTCGCTTAAAGTATTCATATTTCGTCCTTACAATAATATGGATTTTTTCTCCTTATGCAAGTAAGCTGATTACTTCATTATTTATTTATCCCCCTTAACCGCTTTATTTTAACTATTCTTTTATATATTTTCAATTCACTTTATTTTTGGGAGATTGGATGAAAACTAAAATAATCCTCTTTATGATTATTGTTGTGCTCTTTACCATCTTTATCGCGCAGAATACTCACCCTGTTAACATTAACGTTTTTTTCTGGCAATTTAATGTCTCGTCAATTATTTTAATTATACTAACTGGGTTTGTCGGCGTATTGATCGGTTTGTTATTAGGAAGCCTATTTAAGCCTTTCCGGAAGGATAACGACAAAGAAAATATCCTTTAACATTGAATGTTTCTCAAATATATTCAAATAATAAATTACATGAAATACATATATGAGTATTAGAATATTGCTCTGCGACGATCATGCACTTATGAGATCGGGAATAATAAGTCTTTTGAAAGACGAACCCGATATTTTTATAGTCGGCGAAGCCGCTGACGGTAATGAGCTAATTAAACAATATGAATTGCTTCTTCCTGATCTTGTAATAACCGATATCTCCATGCCTGGCTTATCTGGAACTAATGCAGTAAAGGAATTAAAAGTAAAGTACCCTGATATTAAAGTTTTATTCCTCTCTGCGTTCAATACCGGGCAGTATATTTATCTTGTCTTAAAAGTTGGCGGACTCGGCTTAATAGGAAAGGAAATTACCAAAGGGGAACTTCTTTTTGCAATAAAGGAAGTTCAATGCGGAAAGAAATATTTCGGAGTCCTCTATGATGATAAAAAGATAAACGAAATAATCGAGAGATATGACCATAAACCTATAACTATTGAAATAGACAGCAATGTTAAGCTGACAGAAACAGAAGAAAAAATTCTGATATTTATCAACGAGGGCTTATCCACTGTTCAAATGGCTGAAAAATTATTTCTAAGCAAAAGGACAGTTGATAGTCAGCGTATAAAAATTATGAAAAAATTTGGATTAAAAAATACCCTCGCCTTATTAAAATTTGCTGTTATATTTACGGGATCAAAAAAAGATATAGGATAATATCCTTTGTCCTTTATTTATAGGCTAAACTTAATTTCCAGCTAGCTTAACTTTAAATTCATATTCAAGCGGGGAGTTATCCTTTTCGGTGGAATTCCCTGAGCCTCTGCCCCCGCCACCTCTACCCATACCTGATCCGCGGCCTCCTCCCATTCCACTCCCCCTTCTGCCTCCACCTCCTGTCTCTGATCCATTCTCCTCGTCCCCCCTTTTTTCAATATTTTCTGGTTTGCCGGTTTCAAATTTTACCCTTATTTCATCCCCCGGCTTTCCCCTGAATACCATCTGTGAAAAATCTTTATTCCCCTCTAATGGTACTTTCAGTTCATATACCAGTTGGTTCATAGAAAAACCAATCTTTGCCTTGAATCCTTTCTCTGCATCCGGATATGCGCTGAATATCCCTATATTATTCTCATCGACGATAATTAATTCCTTCTGTATAGATAATAAATGCTGTATCCGCCCATTGACATCTTCCGGCGTACTGTTGTCCTGCCTGGCAAGCCGCATTTCCTCAAATGTCTTTTTAACCGGGTATTCAACTCCTATAACATCTTTTAAATTGCTTGGGTAAAGCCAGATAGTAAATCCTAGAGACATCATTTTTACTATCTTTTGGTTATCCGAGGTAATAAAACATATATATAAATTCTCCCCGTCATTCCTGAATGCAACGGCTACATTATCATTCTTTACAGGAATAATCGAATTTCCCCAGTCCTGTTGATTTCCGTCTATTGTTATATCATTGATATTTCGCTGGCTTACAACCTCTGGTACAGACGAACAACCGTTAAAATCTATAATAAAAAATGCTGCTGCTAAATAAATGGGAACTGATTTGAATATATTTTTCATAATAATAAATATTTATATAGACGAAGTGACCAATACCTGATTCTTTTAGGCAATTTAATCAAAGAAAAGGTTTAAAACACTCTCCATTGTTTACTAAAAAAGGTTAAATGATGCGTTTTGTATCACTTAGTTTCCCTCCATTTATCAGGCCGTTTTACCATTAAAATAATTAATGTGCTCTTAGCAGGTTAAGAATAGATCACTTGGGAACAAACTTTAATTTAAAGATTATAATGACTAACAATTTTTAGGGCTTAAATGAAGATCGCATATTTTAATGCAACTATGAGAAAAGAGCATGACGGTGTTACTCGAGTTCTTTATCGACTGATTGATGAAATAAACAAAACAAAAGATATTGAATCTCTTTTTTTCGCCGCCATTGTCCCCCCGTCGCATGAAAGTCCTGTTGAAATGTTTCAGGTTCCTTCTTTTGCTTTCCCCTTTTATAAAGACTATCGAGTGGCTTATCCTAGTACTCTCTTCTTTGAAGAGAAACTTTCTCAGTTTCGTCCCGACCTAATCCATATAAATAGTCCATGTACTCTGGGATTTGAGGCTGTAAAATATGCGAGAAGAAATAATATACCAGCGGTAGCCACCTACCATACTCATTTTCCCAGTTACGCAAAATACTATAAAGTTAAAGCTCTTGAGTATTATGGATGGAATTATTTAAGAAATCTCTATAATAAATGCCAGATAGTCTATGTCCCCTCATTTCCAATTCTTGATGAATTAAGAAATCACGGATTTGAAACAGTTGAACTTCTCCCTCATGGTGTTGATACTTCTGTTTTCACCCCCTCTGTTAAATCGAATCAATGGAAAAACTTATTAGGTATAGATAATAAATTTGCACTCTTGTTTGCGGGTAGATTGGTGTGGGAAAAAGATCTGGCTTCTCTGGCTGAAACATATAAAATAATTACTTCCCAACGGCAGGATGTTAAATTTGTCCTCGCTGGTGAAGGGCCCGCTCATGAAGATCTGAAAAACCTTATGCCCTGTGCGCTGTTCCTCGGTCAACAATCAACGTATGATTTATCTGTTTCTTTTGCTTCCGCTGACGTCTTGGTCTTTCCCTCTACCACTGAAACTTTCGGAAATGTTACTATTGAAGCCATGGCTTCAGGACTTCCCCCCATTTGCGTCAGAGAAGGTGGTGCCTATGGAATTATCAACGATATGGAAACTGGTTTAATTGCTGAACCGCATAATTCCCTTGATATTGCAAATAAAATAAACCTGCTTCTCAATAACCCTGATTTAAGAAACAAAATCTCCTTTAATGCTTGGCACTTTGCTCAGTCCCAAAGCTGGGAGAAAATATTCAAATTCTTGTTTCAAAGCTATAATAGAATTATTCACAATTATAACCTTAATAAAGCAGCATAAAATATGATACAAAACATGATCTTTGTCACAAGTATAACAAGTGATCTCCTTATTTCATAATTTATTTAAATATTTAATTGAATAAAAATATTTTTTAAGGTATAATCAGTATTACCTCTTATTCCATTTTAGTAACGCATGGATAACAATTTATTCATATTTTATTAACTCTGGGAAAATAGATTTTTTCTTATTTTTCAATTTATCAACATGAGAAAAAATATACTGTTCATCTGCGGCTCCCTTAATCAAACTACTATGATGCACGATATTAGCCGGTATCTGTATGACTTTAATTCTTATTTCACTCCTTATTATGCAAATGGGATTGTCGGCTTCTTTTCAAGAACACCTATCCTTAATTTCAGTATCCTTGGCGGCCAGTTTCGCAAAAGCACTACTGATTATATCCTTTCTAATAACCTTAATCTTGATTTCGGTGGACGTAGCAGGCACTACGATCTTGTCATCACATGTAGCGATCTTATTATCCCTACCAATATTCTCGGTTCTAGGATTATTCTTGTTCAGGAAGGGATGACTGATCCGGAAAATTTCATGTTCCATCTGGTCAAGACCTTTAAATTTCCAAGGTGGTTGGCTAGCACATCTGCTACCGGCCTCTCAATGGCATATAATTATTTCTGTGTTGCCTCCCATGGCTATAAGGATTTTTTTATAAAGAAAGGTGTTAACCCGGAAACTATAGTTGTTACAGGTATTCCTAATTTTGATGACTGCCAAAAATATGTTAATAATGACTTCCGGTTTAAAGGTTATGTCCTGGCCGCCACATCAGATTCCCGCGAAACTTATAAGTTTGAGAATAGAAAGAAATTTATTAAAAAAGTTAATGATATAGCTTCAGGTAAACAGATTATATTTAAACTTCATCCAAATGAACTTTATGAGAGAGCTGCTGAAGAAATTAATCGGTGGTCTCCGGGAGCCATTATTTTTAAGGAGGGAAATACTGAGCATATGATTGCTAACTGCTCGGTCCTTGTTACTAGATATTCATCATGTGCATATGTTGGTTTAGCTCTTGGTAAAGATGTCCACTCAGCTTTTGAGATTGACGAACTAAAAAGGTTGCTCCCGGATCAGAATGGTGGTAAATCTGCTTATAATATAGCGGCAGTTGCCCGGTCTCTGATTGCTGAAATTGCACCGCAAACCTTTGTTAAGCAAAAATATTATTATAAATACATTGCCCCCAAAAGATCTGTCATAATTAAATAAAAATTTGGGTTTGAGTTGAATATAATTACAATTATACAGGCAAGAATAGGGTCTTCCCGGTTGCCGGGTAAGATTCTTCTCCCCATCGCTGGCAAACCACTTTTAGTCAGAATGATTGAAAGAGTTCGCGCTTCAACTTTGGCCGGTAAAATAATAGTTGCCACTACTATCGATCCTTCCGATGACCCAGTTTATAGTTTATGTATTTCTGAAAATATATCGGTCTTCAGAGGTCATCCCACAAATCTGTTGGACAGGCACTTTAAAACTGCAGCCCCTTATTTTCCCGATCTGGTTGTCAAAATTCCATCCGACTGCCCGCTTATTGATCCCGCTGTAATTGATAAAGTTCTCCGTTGTTTTATTTCAAATTCTGATAAATTCGATTACGTCAGCAACTTGCATCCTCCTTCCTATCCGGATGGAAATGATGTTGAAGCTGTCTCTATGAAAGCTTTATCTGAAACCTGGCTAAACGCACGCAGACCTATGGAACTTGAACATACTACTCCCTATATTTGGGAAAATCCAGGCAAGTTCCGTATCGGCAATGTTAAATGGGAAACCGGCAATGATTACTCTATGACGCACCGTTTTACAATCGATTATATTGAAGATTATTTCTTTATTAAAACAATTTATGATGAGCTTTTTCCGGCTAATCCGTTATTCTCACTTTCTGATATCATCTGCTTGCTGGATTCCAGGCCTGAGCTTTTGGAAATAAATAAAAAATATATTGGGGTAAACTGGTATAGGAATCATCTTAATGAACTTAAAACTATAACTCCCGAACAAACAAGGATCATATGATGCAGCAAAAATCACTTTTGGAACTGGAACAGATCTCTTTTAGGGTAAGAGAACATATTATTAGAATGGCCACCAATGGCGGATGTTTTCTCGGCGCATCCCTCTCCTGTACCGATATCATTGTCTATCTTTATTATAATTATCTTAATATTACAAAACAAAACCTTAAAGATCCGTCCCGTGATTACTTCTTCCTTTCTAAAGGCCATGATGTCCCTGCCCTCTATGGCACTTTCGCTGAGCTTGGATTTATTGATAAAGAACGCCTGAAAAATCACCTAAAAACTAATGACTTCATTTATTGGCATCCCAATGTAAATATTCCCGGTGTGGAATTTCATTCCGGCTCTTTAGGTCACCTTCTGTCAGTCTCGATGGGTGTGGCTTTCGATTGTAAATTGCGTGATACTAAAAATAAAATAGTAGTAATACTTGGCGATGGTGAATTAAATGAGGGCTCAATTTGGGAAGGCGCTCTGGTTGCAGCAGCTAAGCATCTTGATAACCTCATCGCCGTTGTTGATCGTAATAAATTTCAGGCTAACCTTGCCACTGAAGACCTTATCCCGATCGAACCTCTCGATCAGAAATTCAAAGCTTTTGGATGGAATGTTTTCTTCTGTAATGGTCACGATTTCAATAATCTGAATGAGGTATTCAATAAACTTCCCCTGGGCAACGGCAGACCAAATATTATTATCGCAGATACCGTTAGAGGAAAAGGCCTCCCAAGTATCGAAGCCCGGGCGGATAGGTGGTTTTGCAATTTTACTCAGGATGAAATCAACCTGCTCCTCAAAGAATTATACAGCAAGGGAAAAACTAATCTAACTTCAGAAACTTTGGTGGTGAGGTAATTATGAATTATGAACAGCTCCTCTCAGACATGATGCAGAAAGATGACCGCTATATGATTCTTACTGCTGAAAACCGTTCCGCTATGCGGAATATCTCCAATACAATTCCCGACAGGTTTATCGACACAGGTATCGCAGAACAAACTATGGTCGGCATGGCAGCCGGTCTTGCCTCCCGTGGCAGGATTCCAATAGTTCATGCATTGGCTACCTTTTTAACTCTTCGGGCATTTGAATTTATAAGAACTGATATAGGTATTGCAAATCTGCCTGTAAAACTCGTCGGTGCTGTCCCCGGTTTTCTCTCAGACGGTAACGGGCCCACTCATCAGGCCATCGAAGATGTTTCCCTTATGCGTGGTATTCCAACTATGAACGTTTTCTGCCCTGCAGATGAGGAAGATTTGATCCTTGGCATTGAAAAAATATTCCCTTATAACTCCCCGTTCTATATAAGATACAATAATCTGAAACCTGTTGTTAAACACTCTCCCTTCGAAATTGGGAAAGCAGAGGTGCTTTTTGAGGGTGATATTATGATTCTTACTTATGGGCTCCTTCTGAAAGAAGCACTATTAGCACGCGAAATACTTCTGTCTGAAAATATATCTGCTGGAGTTATTAACATGCGATCATTGAAACCCTTGGATAGGGAAACAGTTTCTGATTATTGCCGGAGGTCGGATTTAATTGTTACCCTTGAAGATCATTTTATAACTGGAGGTCTTTTCTCAATCCTTAGTGAAATGATGGTTTTTGAAAATATTAGCTGTGAAATTTTCCCCATAGGACTTAAATCATGGTTTAAACCGGCCCTCCTCAACGATGTACTGGAATATGAAGGATTTACTGGTAAAGCAATAGCGCATAAAATTTCAAAGAAATTTAAATCTGATAACAATTTATTCAAACTTAGTTGGTAGGATATTATGCCTAATAAAATAAAATTTAATGATAATTTTCCTTCTATAGTAAAATCAGATGAATACTATAAAAGAGCTTTGGATCTTATTCCGTGTGTTACACAGACTCTTGCTAAAGGCCCGGGGCAGAATGTAAAAGGCATTGCTCCAAAATATCTTAAATCCGGTAAGGGCTCACATGTTTGGGATGTCGATGGTAACGAGTATATCGATTTTCTCATGGGGATTGGCCCCGTCTCGCTCGGTTATTGTTACCCTGCTGTAGACAACGCTATCATGGATCAGCTTCATGACGGGATTACTTTCTCTCTTATGCATCCTCTCGAAGTGGAAGTTGCTGAATTAATAAATAAAATTGTCCCTAATGCCGAAAATATCCGTTATAGTAAAACTGGCGCTGATATTACCTCAGCAGCCGTTCGTCTCGCAAGGGCTTATACCGGCAGGGAAAATGTCCTTTGTTGTGGATATCATGGCTGGCATGATTGGTATATCTCTGTAACCGATCGGAACAAAGGAATTCCGGAATCTGTGCAGGACCTAACCTTTACTTTTAATTATAACGATATCAGTTCAGTTGAGGATTCAATTGACCATAATACTGCCTGCGTTATTCTTGAACCTTTTGTGTTTGATGTGCCTAAAGATAATTTCCTTCAGAAATTAAGAGATATTTGTACTAAGAATGGTACCCTCCTTATATTTGATGAAATGTGGACCGGGTTCCGGGTTGCTCTCGGAGGTGCCCAGGAGTATTTTAATGTGGATGCAGATCTTGCCTGTTTCTCCAAAGCAGTCGCTAACGGAATGCCTATAGGTATTCTTACCGGCAAACGTGAAATAATGAAGCTTCTTGAAAAAGAGGTCTTTTTCTTTACTACTTTCGGTGGTGAAGCATTGTCGCTTGCTGCTGCTAAAGCTACAATTGGGGAACTTCAGAAAAATAATGTTCCGGCTTATCTTGAAAGTATGGGAAGTAAAATAAAAAAAGGATTAAATAAGATAATCTCTGATCTTGGAATGGATTATGTAAAATGCATCGGCTTTGAATGCAGAACAATCGTAACTTTTGATCCTTCTGCAGGCAGTCCGCTTGAAATGAAATCCCTTGTGCAGCAGGAGCTTATTAAAAGAGGTATTCTCTGGGGCGGTTTCCATAACCTTTCATTTTCTCATTCGGAATCGGATATATTATATCTTCTCGATGCTTATAAAGATGTTCTTCCTATTCTTAAAATAGCTGTTGATGAGAAGAATATATTAAAATATCTCCATGGCGAAGTTGTTGAACCTGTTTTTCGCAAAACTAGTAATTTCAATATTAAACCTAAAAACTCTGCTGTACTGAAATGAATGTTAAAGAGTCCTTCTCGCTGAAAAATAAAACTGCCGTTGTTACAGGCGCATTAGGACTCCTGGGAAAGCAGCACTGCTTTGCACTTTCAGAGGTCGGGGCTAATGTAATTGTCTGCGACCTCGATGATAAAGCATGCCGCTCTTTCGCTGCCTCCCTCCCAGAATTCGGTCTTGGTATCGCCTCCGATATAACCGACATAAATTCGGTAAGGGAATTAAGAAATAAAGTCCTGTTGGAATTTGGAAAAATAGATATCCTGGTAAATAATGCAGCCATTAATGATATGTTCGAAAACCCTGCCATGGCTGCCGAACTTAGCATGTTTGAAAACTTTCCTCTTGAATCATTTCAAAAATCACTCGATGTTAATGTTACCGGTACTTTTATCTGCTCTCAGGTACTCGGAACTGAAATGGCTAAAGTAGGGAAGGGGAGCATTATAAATATTGCTTCTACGTATGGTGTTGTCGCCCCTGACCAGTCTATTTATAAAGATGAACAGGGGAATCAGAAATTCTTTAAGTCAGCTTCTTACCCTGTTACTAAAGGAGCAGTAATTTCATTTACTAAATTTCTTGCTGCTTATTGGGGTAGTAAAGGTGTTAGGGTAAATGCTCTCTCTCCGGGTGGTGTTGAAAATAAGCAAGACTCGTACTTTATCAATAATTACTCACATAAAACTCCGCTTGGTAGAATGGCTCATCCCGAAGACTACAAAGGTGCTTTGGTCTTTCTCGCAAGCGATGCATCCTCCTATATGACAGGCGCTAATTTAATTGTCGATGGTGGATGGACTGCCTGGTGATTGTGTGTATTTGTTTAATAAAATAAGGTTTAACCCTTTAATCTTGTTTTTTTAAGTGATCTCGTTAACATATTAGAACATCTGAAACCTGTAGGTTCTATTACCTTATTTTCCTCTTAATTCAGTTAAATCATTTAATTAATATTTGAGGATTTATGAAACCAGATAGACGTGTTAAGGTTGGCAATCTTTCCATCGGTGACGGGGAGCCTGTTTTCATAATTGCGGAAATAGGAATAAATCATAATGGATCGGTTGAAATAGCTAAGAAAATGATCGAAGGAGCAGCTTTCGCTGGCTGCAATGCTGTTAAATTTCAAAAAAGAACCCCCGAACTATGCGTACCTCGCAACCAATGGGATATTGAAAAAGATACCCCCTGGGGTAGAATGACCTATATCCGATATAGGCATAAAATGGAGTTCGATTCTGACCAGTATACGGAACTTGTGGATTTCTGTAACTCTAAAAAGATTATATGGTTTGCTTCCTGCTGGGATGAAAATGCAGTCGATTTTATTGAACGTTTTGATCCGGTTGTTTACAAAATTGCTTCACCATCCCTTACTGACCATGACCTTCTACTGAAACATAAACAGCTTAATAAACCGGTCATCCTCTCTACCGGTATGTCCACATCGGAAGAAATTGAAAATGCAATAAACCATTTGGACAGAGGTAAATTATTGATTGCGCAGTCTACTTCTACCTATCCTTGTAAAAACGAGGAGCTCAATCTAAGAGTAATTCAGACTCTCAGGGATAAATATACTGAAGTTCCTATTGGGTACTCAGGTCATGAAACCGGGCTTTCCCCTTCCTGGGCTGCTGTTGCTCTTGGCGCTAATTTTATTGAACGCCATATTACTCTGGATCGTGCAATGTGGGGGACTGATCATGCTGCCTCTGTTGAAATTGTCGGTTTCATGAAACTTGTTTCCAATATCCGTGATATTGAAAAAGCCCTCGGCGATGGAGTTAAACGAGTTTATTCAAGTGAATTTTCTCAGCTAAATAAACTCCGTAGAATTCGCCGGGATTTAACAATGGTAAAAGCAGTGTGAGTAATGGATCCCGGAACTGTCAGAATTCTTTCTATTATTGGGATAATCTCCGGCGCATCTGTTATTATTGTTCTGGAAAGATTCTTCCCTTATACAAAAAATCAGAAGTTTCTCAGGGAAGGATTCTTTAACGATTTCGTTCTTTATACTTTTGTACAAAGCTATCTCCTTGGAATCGCTATTTCATTTATTATCCAGTTTATCGATAACAATACTCATCTTACCCGCCTGCATCTTGTTTCTGCCTGGCCTGTTTATATTCAGCTTATTTTCTTTTTCGTAATACACGACTTTTATATCTATTGGTTCCATAGGTACCAGCATAATTCTAAAATATTCTGGCGCATCCATGAAGCTCACCATAGCACAAGAGATGTTGACTGGCTCTCAGGTTCCCGCTCACATGCACTCGAAATTCTAATTAACCAGACTATTGAGTTCGCTCCCATTGTTCTGTTAGGCGCAGCCCCTGTTGTACCAATAATTAAAGGTATGATCGATGCCTTATGGGGTATGTATATCCATTCCAATATCGATGTTCATTCCGGCTCCTTTCAGTATTTTATAAATGGGCCTGAAATGCACCGCTGGCATCATGCGGATAAGGATGATAATGCATATAATAAAAACTTCAGCACAAAGATTGCACTATGGGATTGGTTATTCCATACTGCCTATTTTCCATATAAAGAAAAACCCCGCCTCTATGGTTTATCCTATCTTAACTTTCCCGCTAATTATTTTAAACAACTCCTCTTTGCCTTCCGCCGTTTCGAAAAATAAATTGCTATATTCATATTTTAATAAAATAATAATATGAATTGGTCAGCCTATTACAATAATATTCTAAAAATGGGAGGAATGATGTTTTTCCCCGACCTGGTAAAATCATTCATTTACTTTTTTATCTTTAGAAAGATTGGGTATCAGGTAAGATTTTTGACATGTTTCCTGGCAGCATTTTCACCGTTCCTTATAGCCTTTATACTTCCATTTCATATGCTGGTAATAATTAGTTTCATTTTGAGTATTGCCCTTCAGGCTTTTATTTTTAATTATTATGCCGATATAGAATTTTTCCCCGCAGGTTTAGCTGTAATAGGAATTGTTGAGGCAATTGTTTATACCATTCAGGAGCTCGTAATAAAATAATGTTTCATAAATTATTCTATCATCTATTTTACCTCAAAATTTCCCATTTTAACATTAGGCCTGTACCAGGTCATCGTTCCTGCTGGACTTATTGTAATTACGTACTCATGATTTCCCTTCCTTCCCCCGTCCCAATGCAGCCAGAACTCCTGTTCCTTTATCATCCGCTCAATCTTAAATGCCCCTGCAAACACCTTATCTATATGCACAGTTATCAGTGATTTTGTTTGTTCCGGGGGAACATCTCCGCTATTCACAATATTAAAATAGATATTATTTTTATAACCCGGTGCTGGATCATACCTGAATATAGTATTAGTTAAACCAATTGGACTGTTTTTATCCTCAACCTGAAAATCAAACCTTTCCATCACAACATTCTTCCCGGTCGCTGATGGATAAAATTTTACCTGCTTTACTGCGTCCAGCGCAGCTTCATCACACCCAAATCCTATTCCCCTTATAAGTTTTGTCCCCACAACATTCCCCTTCTCATCCACGAATGCGTGAATCATAATACTACCGCTTACACCAATCTTCTTTGCTTCCTCAGGATAGATAATTTTTTTACCCAGCTCTTCATCCCCACCGATAATTGTTCGTGAAATAGGTGAACCCTGAAAGTCACTGCGTGTGTAATTTCCGAAAAACTTAGTCTCATACCTGCTCAGATCAACAGGACTGAAGGACCATGGGTATATTACTTTTTTTGAATTATTCACCCCGAACCGAAGCGCATACATCCCTATTGCACTTGAATCTGAATTGCTTATATCTTTTTCAAGTCTGAATATCTTTCCGGTGTCTGGATACAAGTACCAGAAAGGAGACCCGTTGCTCTTCCTATTAACTACAATTTTCCACCATATCTTATTATTCGAAGCCATGATTGAAGAAAATATATATGAAAGATGATCAGCATCAGGATTCTTTCCCACAATTAAATAAAACTCATGCGTTCCCGGTCCCAGTGTAGCTAGAATAGAATCCGGGGTAAGCTTTGACCTGAGCATGTTCATTAGTTTTACTGTATCAACTTTAATATCAGAAGTATACATCTTTACCGGCTCAGATGGCCAGGGAATATTATTATTTTTATTTTTGCAGCCATTTAATATTCCGAATATTAGCATTACGGAAAGTGCCAACGTGTATTTATTTGTTAACTTCTTCATCTTCACATCCCCCTCCTTACAATTCCCGGGTCATCAACTTCCGCTCTTATTTTTATTCCCGGCAGCTGATTCATTATCAAATTGATATACTCTCCCTGTTCATATTCCCTCGCAAGCATTACATTTAATTTATTCATATCAAGTTTCCTTTGTTGATTGTAATCATTTATGCGGAAAAGATAAAGAGCCAGTAATATTATCGCAGAAATGCTTGCGGCATATAAATAATAAGCGGGAAGCCGCATTGTAAAAATTGAGTCCCTCCGTTTCATCTCTTTCTTCTTTAAAGATTCGATGACTCTTTTATCCAGCCTTTCCGGATATTCCTCCAGTGAATTGATAAATGCTTTCTGCGCATGCCGCAGCAACCTGAACTCCTCTCTGCATTTGCTGCATTCCGCAAGATGCGAAAACAATTCTTTCTCCTCCCCTTCATCAGTTTCTTTATCCATAAATAGATAAATCAATAACCCGGCTTCATTGCAGTTCATTATAATTCCTCTCATAATAAATGTTTTAATGCTTCCTTCAGTTTTTTACGCGCCTTAAATAACCGACTTTTTACAAGCTCTTCTGTAATCTCCAGCGTTTCCGCTATATCATTGTAACTCATCTCCGATAATTCTTTTAACCGGAATACCTCACTCTGCCCCGGTTCCATTTCCTTAAGCTCCCTTTCAATTAGAAACCCGGTTTCCTTATCTTCCAGGATTTTCCCGGGATCCATTCTCCCCGCCATCGTCTCAGTTATTTCAAGATCCTCCTCCCCTCGTACTTTTATTTTCCTGAAATACCCCATTGCTTCATTTCGTGCTGTTGCGAACAGCCAACGCTCCAGTTTCTCCTTCTCATTAATAGTTTCATAATTATCATACAGCTTAATAAATGTATTATGCACAATGTCTTCAGCAACCATTGTGGACCGAGTTATCATAAAAACATAATTATATAACCCTTTCTTATGATAATTATAGATTACTGTAAACTCAATTATCCTGCTGCTGTCCATAATAACTATAACTTGTTTATCAACTGATGCTTTGTTTCTCTAAAAGTTCCTCACAAAGCTAAACAAAATTGAATGATGTTTAACTAATGCCCCTATACAAAACTCCGTCCTGGATGGAAATTGAACTGATAAAGTATTCGGGACTTCTTTATTAGTTCCTCCACATATTGTTTATATATTACACCTTTTATATGAAAGAAAGGGCTTGAGGAAATAACTGATTTAGCCATTCCAAAAAATTTCATAATACAACTCCTAAAAAAAGTGACCCTCTACTATATGTAATTCCGAAAAATGATTTTTTGCCATTTAGGGATCGACGGCAAAAATCGAGAAAAAGGAATTACAACTATTAGAGGGTGCAAGTAAGAATAGATGAATCTGCCAGAGGGGGGCATCCTAAAAAGAAAGTTTGTGACGAGGGGGTATAAAAGTTAAACATTAGCCAGGGAAGACTTCAAGTTTAATCAACCTATAAGAACAGTGTATTGGCGGGCTTCTTCCGGGTATTGAACAGTGATTGAACAGTAGTAGAACAGGTGTTGCTGCAAGCATTTCTCCTAAAACTGTAAATCCAATTGTTGATCTTGCCTGGGCGCCCGCTCCCGTTGCAAGTGCTAAAGGAGATACTCCGAAAATAAATGCCATCGAAGTCATAATAATCGGACGCAAACGTAATTTAACTGCTTCAATTGTCGCTGCCGTTAACTCCATTCCCTTTTTATCAGCCCTTTCTTTTGCAAATTCTACTATAAGTATTGCATTTTTTGCCTTCCGCCGCTTCGAAAATTAATTTACTCTTTGCTTATCAATACGCTATAAGCTTTTATTCTATAAACTGAAGATGCTTCAATAATGCAATTCGTTTGGCTATCGTAGAGTAGGACGAAGACGCAGTGATTAATGTATCCTGTTTTCTTCGAACCCTCGTCAAACCGTACATGAAGTTTTCCCTCATACGGCTTTCCTGAATGACATTGACGCTTTGGTTAAAGCGGTAGAACTTTGTAATCATAGAACAGTCCCATCTTTCCGTATAAATATACCGAGTTTATTTTATTCCATCCATATCCACTTCTACCTTTATGTCTTTGTATCAGTCGGTGGACTCTTTTACTCGTGTATTGGCGTATATCGCGAAGTGCCTGACTGCTATGTCCAAGTCGGTAGTAGCCTGTCCAACCCAGTAGAAAACTATTCAGGTTTTCTATCTGATCTTTCACTTTTAACGGAATGCTATGATTAATAAGTTTCCTTATATTTTCTTTGCACCGCTTCTGGCTTGTAGAACTTGGGGTAACAAGTATCATTCGGTCTCTATTCTTCCAACTTGTGACTCTTTGAAATTGAAATCCTAAGAACTCTACTTTCTTTTCCTCTTTGAGGTTTAACCTCCGGGTCTTCTCCTTATTTAGAGTTAGTCCCAGGCGATCAGTATAGTGTTCAAGTAGTGCAATCCCTTTCTCAAGTTTATTTTGGGCAAGAAGTAACATATCATCCGCATAGCGTACAATATGTATAGACCCTTGACTGATGTTTCCAAACTTACTTCGTTCAAATGCCTTATCTATCGGATTGAGATATATGTTTGCCAGTAAAGGGCTTATTACTCCTCCCTGCGGTGTGCCTCGTTTACTTTGCCTGTGTTGATCATCTTCAACATATCCACAGCTTAACCACTGTTTGATTACATGAAGTATTTTACCGTCCGATATTCTTCGGGCTATTAACCTCATCAGTTTCCAGTGTTCTACTGTGTCAAAGTAATTTTCCAGATCGACATCATAAATTTCCTCACAGCCCCAGTTCATGTATTTGTATATTTCCCGCACCGCTCCGTGAGCACTTTTCTTTGGTCTGAACCCATAACTCGACTCTGTAAAATCAGCTTCAAATATCGGCTCCAATATTATCAGAAAAGCTGTCTGCACGATCCGGTCTCTAACAGTTGGAATGCCCAGTGGCCTCATCTTTCCGTTAGCTTTAGGGATATATACTCGCTTTACTGGTTTTGGTTTGTACTGTTCTTCTTCCAGTTCCTTCTGAAGTTCTGCCAGGTATTCGGTTTTACCATAACTTTCTACATCGTCAATGGTTACTTCGTCTACTCCGCTTGTTCCTCCATTGGCTTTCACTCTGCGATAAGCTTCTTCCAATATGTCAGTTCGGTACGTTTTGTCATACAGACTGTAGAACTTAAACTTCAGATTTGCTTTAGCCTTTTCGTTTAGCTTCCTCTGAAACTCCCGGATTTTCTCTATGTTTGTTAGCTCCTGCAATACATATTCCTTCGTTTCTTTAGTTGCGCTCATTCAGCAGAGACCCTTTCCTACGATAATGTTTTGCTGCATTATCATCAAACGGTACTACGGTCTCATCCGCCACCCTGCCTGCCCACTTCAGTTTCGTTTCCTTATATGAAGCGTCTTCTTGTCAAGCGAGGGCTTCCCAAGTTCCTGGACATTCTTTCCATCCGTGTCGCCACTAATACCCCGGAGATGCCATAAACCCCACTCTACTCTTTCGGGTTTATGATATTGACTTCGACTATAAAATAAAGGCTCGTCCATCTCAGCTTTCGTCTTTACGAGGCTACCTGTGTGTTCATTTTCATTACAACCCGGGCGTTTGCGTTGCACCCTTTATGGTTACTTTGTCAAGCCGCTTAGATTATCATCGTTTCCAACGATAACCCGGCTTCTCGCTACATGGCTTTAGAGTTTTACCATGACGGGACTCAGCAGAATCGCAACTCTCCGACTCACCCGATTAGTAATGTCCAAGCTTAGCTTGGCGCTCATTTAGAAAGAACGAGGATTATGTACCTAATTACAATCTGGCCAAAGGTTAGAAAAATATACGATGAATTTTTTATACTTAATCTAAAAGATACTCTTGACTTTTTACACAGTACCTTTTCTTCAAAGAAAAGTACAAATAGAGCTTATCTTACTATCGCCAGCTTCTGTACCACATTCTCTGTTACATTCCCCTTCTTCATTACCATCTTATAAAAATAAACTCCGTTGGCCAGTTCATCCCCATCCTGATCCCTACCGTCCCAGTGTATCCTGTTAAAATCATAGTTAAGCTCATACGACTTCTTATCTATCTCCCTTATAAGTCTTCCCGCTACCGTGTATATGCTTATCTTTAATTCATCCGGTATCTGCGTAAGCTTGAACGTAAAATATGTGTCCCTCGCAAATGGATTCGGAAAATTATAAACATCAAGAAGTTTCGCAGCATCGCTTACCTGGAAGTTTCTCGTTATGCCGGCAGAATCACTCATTACTCCAAGTGCATTCTTCCCCTTTACATTTAATGTATATGAACCGTTAGCCAGCTTGGGACTGTATTCCAATACCATCTTTGGATTTGTTGTGTTATAAAAAACACTTACAAATGGATTGTTTATATTACTTATCAGTGTATCATTCAACGTCATCATTATCGAAGAGGGATCCGTTACAGGTAAGAGCGATGGATCATTCAATTCTGCTTTTATCTTTGGAGTAGATGATATATAATCACCATCTATAATATCCGCTCCGTCAATGGTCATCTTTAACAAGGGATGCGTGGTATCCCCTTTTATGTAAAATGGAAGCGCGTAAATATTATTGTCCTTATAATATTCAGTTATCTTATTATCTGGATCGATATTAATTATAAATGTTCCCGCTCCGGCTCCCGCTGTTGTGGGATATACAATATTAAAACTTTTTGAAGATCCCGGCAGTAAACTGTCCGCTACAGTTTCACTTATCGTCTCTCTTGAATTATCAGGCTCCACTCTCTCTACCCTTACCTTTACGCTGTCTACATACGTATATCCTTCATTGAATACTCTGAAATTAAGGTTAAGAGATTCTCCTATTGTTACCGTATCCTTTAGTAATTTTACTGCC
>JARLHC010000029.1 GCA_031292455.1 Ignavibacteriaceae bacterium | reverse complement strand
TATTGAATATGGTAAATCATACAAGATTGATGTTCAGGCAAAAATTGACGGTAAAGATCTTCATGCAAGTTCTATTACTACAGTTCCCTTAGCCGGACTTAAAGCGGATAAACAGGATCTGGGATCAATGTTTTACAGGCAAACTGATTTAGAAGGAAATGTAGAAAAATTCAATGTCAGTTTCAGTCCATCCGGGAATTCTACTGCAACGATATTGTCGATTGTTGCTTTGGATGCCTCGCCAGCTTCATTTATTTACAATAACTATTATTACCCTGAGACAGATACTCAAAAAATTGATAATGCTCTTGACAGATATAAGCAAAACTATACCTACCAGATAGGCATAGCAGCGGGGACACAGGATTTTAGTATAGCGATTGATTGGTTTTCAGTCTGGTTTTATGGCAGGTACAGAGTCATTATATATGCCGCGGATAAGAATTTCTATGATTTTTTTATTACTGCTAAAAGTGTAATGGAACTTGATGGAAATTTCCATGCACCTAATATGCATATTGATGGAGATGGGATAGGGGTGTTTGGATCCGCAGTTACAGACACAGTATATTTTACAATAAATAAATAATTTATTTCTTTGAGATAAAAAAACCCCGCTGTTAACAGCGGGGTTTTTAATGAAATTATCGAAATATTTAATTCAAATTAAAAATATACGGCTAAAGTCAAAAAGCCGGCGCTAGACAGATAGAGGCTATGGCTGCTAGTACCCTTTGTCGTAACGGTAACTGAGCCAGGGCGATTTGAAGAATATTCCTGATCACTTGGTGATAAAAGATCATACCCAAGCCTGTATTCGGCTCCAAGGCTTACTTCGTTAACTATAAAATATTCAACACCCATTAAAACAAAAAAGTTTAATGTAGTGCCAGCACCCGAACCGGTAGCATTTTTAGTTTCGGATTGATAAAGAGGAGCAGTTCCGAATACAGCCGGTTTATAGTCCGTCGATGTGGAACTAAACCCAATACCGCCGCCTAAATAAGGAGTCACACGGGTGGTGGTCAAATGATATTCAAGGGCAGCCTCAATACCTAACGTTGTGGAAGTGGCCGATCCATCAATTCCTACATCGCCAGTACCAGGGTTAGCGGGTGTTGTTGAACCTGCAACATTAACCTGCAGCCCGCCCCTAAGCGCCATTTGTGAGGTCAAGAAGTATTTCATCCCTGCACCGCCATCAAAATTATTTGCTCCTAAATTGGATAAGCCGGAAAACTCAAATAAAACAGCTTTTGAGCCATATCCAACAAAAGAATGAACTTCCTGAGCGAAGGAAGTACAAACAAATAATGCAAGAATTAGAGCAATTTTCTTAAACATGGATCCCTCCTAAATGATTAAAATTGTTACATACAAATTTAATAAAATTTTATAGACAACTTCAACTATCTCAAACTCAATAGTAATTTGGCAGAAATACCAATCAATTATCGCATTTCAGTATTAATACTGTCTTTATTTTGAAAATACAGTATTAATACCTGTTTTTAGTTTGAAAATACAGTATTAATACTGATGCATTTTATCTTTTCATGTTTTATTTTTCTATCAGAAATATTGAAATAAAAACAAAGCATCTGAAACAATTGAATTTTAATCTTTATCACATCGAATATCAGCTCAAAATGTCCGGGGAAATAGGCTATCCCAAAAATAGTTATATCACTGGACGGGCAACGTGGGAACAGATCTATAATGGTTGGTAGTTCCATTATAGCAGATAGCTCTGATTATAGGTAATACTATAGTCAGGGCTACATCTGTTTTTGATACAAATCTAATTATGGGGGGCATTTATTGAGGGGGTAATTTCTTTTTTTCCTTTACACAATCCCTTTTTGTAAATTTATTTTATAAATCATAATATTATTTCAGCCAAAGATTTTCCAAAATGCAAAAATCAGAAAAAATCATTGTTGAAAAAAGTAAAAGAAGAATTCCGGTACCCCGTAAACCTCCTAAAGTTGAAGAGGATGTTAAGGCATATAACCGTAAAAGAGAAAAAGACAAGCTCCGAAAAAAAGGTCTTTCAGGCAGATAATTACAATTATGATAAAAGCATCTTTAATAATTTCTTTCTATAATAATATAGCCTTCCTTAAGTTTATTATTGCCGGCTTGGAACGTCAGACCTTCAAAGATTTTGAAATTATAATTGCAGATGATGGATCAAACCAGGAATCGATTGACAGGATAGAGCAGATATCGAGCAGAGCAACTTTCCCTATTAAGCATATCTGGCAGGAGGACAAGAATTTCCGCAAAAACAAGATTCTAAATAAAGCAGTTCAGTGTTCATCAACAGATTATCTTATTTTTATTGATGGCGATTGCGTACCTCATCCTCATTTCATTCAGGAACACTTTCAAAATAGAAAGGAGGGGGTTTGCTTTACCGGCCGGAGGGTAAATCTGTCCCCGAAATTCACATCACTCCTTTCTGAGTCTAACATCCGGAACGGTTATTTTGAAAACCACAATCTCTCATTGATTACTGACGGCCTTTTCGGGAAATCATATGATGTTGAAAAAGGTTTTTATATAACATGGCCGGGAATCAGGAAATACCTCAATAGAAAGAAAAGGGGAATTTTAGGATCAAACTTTTCCATTTATAAATCCGATATACTTAAAATAAACGGTTTTGATGAACGATATGAAGGTCCTTCCGTAGGTGAAGATTCCGATATACAGTATCGCTTAGAGCTTATCGGAATTAAAATTGAATCGTTGAAATATATTGCTATACAATATCATCTTTACCACAATTATCAGGAACGGCCACAGGAAAATTTAGATTTATTTGCGCAAATAAAATCCTCGGGGATATCCTACACTCCTTATGGCATCAATAAGAAAAAATAATTATTGAATATCACATTTTTTTCTTGCTTTTTTAGATATAGTCCTTTATATTTGAACCCAATAACGTAATATTCCTAATAAATTTAGGTTTTATATGATAGATGACTTAGATATTAAAATACTCAGGATTCTCCAGGAGAAAGGGAGAACGAAGCGAAATGAGATTGCCGAGGCAGTTGGTTTGTCAATTCCATCAGTAAGTGAAAGACTGAACAAACTTGAAGCGAAGGGGATACTTGAGGGTTATTATGCAAAAGTAAACAAAAAGGCATTCGGATATGACATTATGGCATATATCCATGTTATTATGGAGTCATCCAAGCATTATAAGTCATTAATA
>JARLHC010000131.1 GCA_031292455.1 Ignavibacteriaceae bacterium | reverse complement strand
TTTATTTGTTTCCGCTTTTATAAAGCATGCGCCTCTAATACTTAATTATTATTTCCCTCTTATTTTTTTCACATTCATTTTATTATTCATAAATATATTCGAGTCCTATAATATTATCCAGCAAAACCCCATCATCCCAATATTTACAAGAGAAGTTTTGACCAGGATATTTCTTTCTGCGAGCCTACTGATTTACTTATTTTATAAATTCAACTATGATTATTTTATTTTCATTTTGATCGGCTCATATGGAATTATATTATTATTGCTAATATTCTACACCAAGACCCAGGATTATCTTTTTCTTAAACCGGATTTAGGGATCTTTAAGAGTCCTTTATTAAAAGAAATGTTTATTTTTTCAGGTTTTATTTCAGTTGGAAACGTAAGCGGCATAATTATCAATAATATTGACAGTTTAATGCTCACTGCAATTGGTAGTCTTAAGAGTAATGGGATTTACAGCATAGCATTTTTTATTGCAGCATTTATTGCTGTCCCCAAGAAGGCGCTTTCACAGGTTTTGGTACCAATAGTTTCAGAGGCCAATAAGAGCAACGATAGAAAAACATTAGGCGATTTATATAAAAAATCTTCCATCACCCAGTTAATTATAGGCGGGTTTCTTTTTTTACTGATTTGGTTGAATATAGAAGATATATTTAAACTGATTCCTAATGGAAGCGTTTATTCGACCGGGAAATGGGTCGTTTTTATAATCGGTTTAGGGTATCTGTTTGATATGACAACAGGCATAAACCAGGAAATAGTAGGCACTTCCAAATATTACAAGGTAGACCTGATGGTTTATCCTTTCCTAAGTATAATAGCAATAGGAGCAAATTTGCTTTTAATTCCAATATATGGAATGAATGGAGCGGCAGTTTCTACAGCACTAACTTTATTTCTTCTTAATACATGGAGATTTTTCTATCTTCTGGCGAAATTAAAAATCCAGCCATTCTCCTTCAATACAATAAAAGCTTTTCTCATATTTTCTATTGTAATTGTAATCAATTTATTTGTACCTGAAATCCGCAATCATTTTCTATTTGATATCCTTTTAAGATCTTCAGTTTTAACTTTTGTATTTATTTTTCTTGTATTATTTCTACGGGCATCTGAAGACATTAATCTTACGTTTGATAAATTGTATTTGAGATTCCGGAATAATTACAAATCTATTAAAAAGTAACCGAGGTACATTGTGAATAATTTTTCAATGAAAGACATTGTGAGAATTTTACCGAAGGAATATAGAATTGAGGGATTTTCTGATAGTATCAGTTTTAATAATGTGAGACCTATTGAAGAAGCCAATGATGAATCGCTTGTATGGATAAAGGGAAAGAAGGAGAATAAGCAGGAATTAGTTGAAAAGACCAATGCAAAAGTCATTATATGCGATAAGAGCCTTTTAATAAGTCCGGCGTTAAAGGAAAGGAAATGCTTTATTATTGTTGATGATCCGAAGTTAATTTTCTTAAGGATAGCCGAACAGCTATTCGGACGTAAAAAGAAGTATGGGATACATACTTCTGCTGTAATTGATCCGGAGGCAGAGATTAGCCCAAATTGTTATATCGGTCCAATGACATATATCGGGAAAAGCAAAATAGGAGATAATACATTTATTGATGGAAACTGCTACATCTACGACGATGTGACAATAGGGAATAATGTAACCGTGCAGGCTGGAACAGTTATAGGATCAGAAGGATACGGATATCAAAGGAATGAAAAACTTGAATTTGAAAAGTTCCCTCACATAGGCGGAGTAATTATTGAGGATAATGTAGATATCGGATCGAATACAAGCATTGACAGGGGTGCATTGGGAAATACAATTATTAAGGAAGGCGCAAAAATAGATAATTTAGTACATGTTGCACACAACGTAGTAATTGGGAGGCACAGCGCGGTAATTGCAAATGCCATGCTTGGAGGAAGTGTAGTTATTGCCGATTACTCATGGGTAGCACCATCCGCATCAATATTGAACCAGATAGTTATAGGAGAAAATGTAACTATAGGAATGGGGGCAGTTGTGACAAAAAACGTACCTGACGGTGAGACGTGGGCAGGGATTCCGGCCAAGCCATTAAAAGAATTTATAGAAGCACAGAAAGCGATAAAAAAATTAACCCAACAATAATAGTTAAAGATGGATAAGAAAAATATTTTGATTTTGTCTCCGCATACAGATGATGCAGAGCTTGGCTGCGGCGGAACGATAGCCCGTCTGCTGGAAGAAAAGAATAACATACAATGGGTGGTATTTTCATCGGCAGAAGATTCATTGCCAAAAGGAATGCCCAAAGACACTCTTGTTAAGGAATTCAAACAGGTTTATAAATCGCTTGGATTTAAAGACAGCAATATTGAAATTCTTAAATACCGGGTAAGATATCTATTTGAGAAAAGGCAGCAAATCCTGGAAAAACTTGTAGAACTAAGGAAAGAATTCCATCCTAATTTAGTAATAGGACCTTCATTAAATGATGTTCACCAGGACCACATAGTAGTAGCCCAGGAGATGGTAAGAGCATTTAAGTCATACTCATCGATAATTAGTTATGAGCTTCCGTGGAATCATCTGATTTTTAACATCCAGATGTTAATCAGATTAGAGCGAAGGCATATAAAGAAGAAATTCGAAATACTTAATTTTTACAAATCACAATTTACTAAGGAAAGAAATTATTTCTCAGAAGAATTTATATTTGGATTAGCCAATGCCAGAGGAGTCCAGGCAAATAGCCATTACGCAGAAGCATTTGAAATTATCAGGTGGATAGAATGAATTATCGATTTGTCAAGATAACCACTTTTTACAGAGATTATTTAAGGAGGTACTACAGCCAGAATCCGGAAGTAATGAATCTAAGCTATGATGAGCAGATGGCGCATATTATGAGCAAAGCGTACGGCTGGTCTGATTTCTATTCAATTCATATGCGCGAACTTGGAAATGAGGCACACGAGATCGTTGCGAATGCAATCCCACTCCAGAATGCATGGGCAAAGGAGCATGGTTCCAACTCAACCGGAATTCAGATAGTTTTTGACCAGATCAAATACCTGAAGCCGGATGTAATAATGTTCCAGGACAGTTACATTTTTAGCCGTGAATGGGTAACAGAATTAAGGAAATCGATCCCATCTATAAAACTTGCGTTTGGATTCGGCTGTTCTCCGTTTAACAATTTACATATTGAACAATTCCGGGCCTACGACGTTATGATTGTCTGCTCTCCGAGGTTCTCGATTGAATTTCAGAAATCGGGATTAATAGTGCATACCCTTCTGCATGCATTTGAAGTTACATTACTTGACAAAATTAAAGAAGATAATAACTACCCCGAAGTTGATTTTTCATTTGTGGGATCATTTATACCTGGATCGGCGGGCCATTTATTGAGGCAGAAAGTAGTTAATCAATTAATTATATCTAATGTGAACCTTGATTTATATGCCCACATATTTACGATTAGTCCAATGGATCTGTTTCTAAGAAGAAGCGCATTTATTGCCGCACAAATTATGAAAGAATTAAAGTTTGACAGTCTTGCTAAATCATTACCGGGGGTAAAGAAAGCATATTTTCTTAGTGAAATTCCCCGAAACCCAAAGAACATATCGGCAATCCGCAAGATTGCTAAGCCACCGGTATACGGGCTTGAAATGTTCAA
>JARLHC010000130.1 GCA_031292455.1 Ignavibacteriaceae bacterium | reverse complement strand
TGAAAAAACTTGGATTGATGACTTTACCAAAGTTTATTGCAGCGATCTTGAGAAAACTATAATCGATTGCCTTTATAAACCAAACTCCGCTAACGGCATTACCGAAATTATTAAAGCAATTTATGAAAGCAGGGGAAAATTGAATATCAGTAAAATGTTGGTATATCTGGAGAAATTTAATGCACAGGCGGTGTACAAACGTTTGGGATTTCTATTACAGCATTTGGATTTATTACAGGAATTAAGAGCAGAAATTCAATCAAAGTTAACTAACTCCTATATATTATTGGACCCCTCTCTGCCTAAAAATGGCAAACATTATTCTCAATGGAGTATCATAGATAATATTGGAATCGATTCAGCTATAAAATCTATTTTGACTTGAATATATGATTAAGCCGGGTGAAATACAGAAAATCCTTCAAGCCAAATCAAAAAACATTTTCTAGAATTAGCAATATGCTCTCATGTAATTTCTGCTTGTCCCGGTGATTGTTATTGGAAGTAATTTATTGGGATGGCAAAATATTAGATGTAAGAGACGTATCGTGCGAGTCTCCGGAATATTTCGAAGATCAGTTAAAAATATCGGTTCTTAATAAATATATTAAAGAAAGTGGGCTGCATCTGATGTTTCAAAACAATGATTGTACTACTTCAAAACCTCGTCTGCATAAAAAATAGTAGAGTTTTTCAACTAGCAGTGGGAAGCCTGCAATTATAGCGTTCATTATATAAACGCCGTAAATGAACTATAGAAACTATTACTAAAATCGTGAAAACGGTTATTATTCATAAACCCTTACCATTATTAAGTATCGGCTAGAGGTTTTATAAATTGATTCAACCTGATTAGTTTTAGGATTATAAGACACAGCCATGTCAGAATTCTTTTCAGCAGTTGTCCAATATCCAAAATTCTTAATTAGTTTATCTGGAACAACATGTTGTAGCAATTTTAACTCTTCAAACCTTGGGAATCTCCAGTTGGAATGAAAATCTATATTACGTTTGGTTACCATATTAAAACAATTATCCCAGGTCTCCAAATATTCATTATCCCATACACCCCATTCAATTTTATTAACCTTGTCAGTAAAAATTTGTACTCCTTCATTATTTACTGGGGGCTGAATTTGTGTTTGGCCGCCGATAGGTTTGGGGCCCGGTACAGGAAGTTTTTTGACTGTATCAGATGGTTTGATTTTAATTGTGTCAACATGATTATCAGTTTTTTCGGAATATTTATTATGTTCGTTAAGAATATAAAAGTAATATAATTCAAAACTTGAAAAAAGAATAATTCCTATTACTAATGTTAGTATTTTCAATTTTTTAGGGGTTGACCAATATGCTAAAGCCAGAATAAAGAAAGGACTAATAATTTTTAATACAAAATATAGATCAGTTAATTTCCTCGGGAATATAACCGAAAAGTTCACATTAGAATCTGGAAAGTAGGAACCAAAAAATAAAGATGCTCCCAACACCCATAAAATGCCTTGAAATGCGGACCCAAATCCCCACTTTTTAAATATACTTCTATTATCTTCCGACAAATTTTCCATTATAGATGTTATTCCAATTCAATTAGTTTTATATTTTTTACAATTAATACTGTATTGCTTGGAAAGTTACCCACCTTAAATGTTAAGTTTCCATCGGCTTCATGTGAAGGAGTAAACTCATATCTACATGTAGAACCAATATCTCCGGAAATTAATTTAAATTCTTTATCTGTATTAAATACAAAATCATTATTACCATTTTGAATATTACAGTATAATGTTCCCACATTATTTGAACGCACCTCAAATTTTAGTAAATATGTCTTTTTTGTTAAATGAATATTATTAACAGAAAAAATTTGAATTCCGAAATCGCAGTGCTTGCTGCTCTTCTCAATCTTAAATTCAAAACCATAATTTTCCTTTACAAAATTTCCTGCCTCATAGTCATTCTTTAACGCTGGTACGACCCATGGCTCTGCCCATTGTAGTTGGGGCAGAATGTTAACTCCGTCATTCCTTACAACAATTGCTGGATTTTTATAAATTTTAATATTCTCAGCAACTATTTTACAGGAAAAGGAGCGGATATAAATTCTATTCCCTGATGCGTCATCATCTTTAATAAAACTACCTTCTAGGGAAATGTTTCCTCCTGAGCCAAATCTTAACACAGAAGCTTTATACTTAAGATCACTGACAGACAAAATCATATGGAATTTATTTCCGCTTTTAACTTCCTTAACATTAGATATCCGGCGGCTTTGGAAAATATTTGCTTGATTTGAAGAATTGCATACTTTCATATCGCCTGTTTTTAATATCTGCAATTCTATTCCGGATGACATGTAGTCTTCACCTCCATCACCGCGGATTCCTATTGAAAAGCTTGGTATGCCACCTTTCGCGCATTCACCAAATTCTTCCACTACTACGTCAGCCTCAACTTTGAAATCTCTACTTTTGTCGTTATTGATAGGATAATAGGCACTCGCATTACTGCCATTGTTACCATCGCAGATAATTGTCCCGTTTGAATTGATTTCTACATCCCCCATTATTTTAAAATCATCAGGTATATTAAATCGGAGTTCCTGTAGAGAATCAGTCAAATTAGTGTTACTAAATGGATATACTCTATTTGCAGAAAATATTAGTGCTAAAACAAAATAATATTTAATAAGTTTCATAAATTTTTTCTCCATAATATTAAAAATGGCAATAGTAATTTCAAATAAAGGAAAAACAGATATTTATTTCGGATCATTTGCAGAGGATTAAAATCGGAGCCCGTAAGTATATATTTACCAACCCTTACCATTATAACAATAATTAAATTATACTAATATTATTGAATTGTCAACAGCCCTGAATTATTACCCTTTTATCAATTATAGTATCATTTATCTTTATTAATCATTTAATAGATAAATGCCATGCGAATATTAATTTGCGATGATCACGCTCTTATCAGATCAGGAATTATCAATCATTTCCTAAATGAACCTGACTATTATATTGTCGGCGAAGCTGAAAATGGTCATGACTTAATTCAAAAATATGAACTATTAAAACCCGATCTCATCATAACCGATATATCCATGCCGGTTTTAGACGGCACTGCTGCAGTTAAACAATTAAAAGCAAAATATCCGGGTATTAAAGTTTTGTTTATCTCGGTACTTCAGGGAGATATTTATATATATCTTGCAATAAAGGTTGGCGGACTTGGTTTAATAGAAAAAAATATTTCAAAAGGAGAACTCCTTTTCGCAATAAGGGAGGTTTATTACGGAAGATATTATTTCGGTCCCCGGTATAATGAAATTGATATTAATAGAATTATTAAAAAATATACTCATGAACCGATCGGAACTAATATTAATCCCGATATAAAACTAACTGCTATTGAAGAGAAAATTCTTGAACATATAAATGATGGTCTGTCAACTTCAGAAATCGCTAAAAAATTAGATGTTGGTACAAGGACAATTGATACTCATCGCTCTGGAATTATGCATAAATTTGATTTAAAAGACACTTTTGCATTAATAAGATTTGCTGTTATATACGCTGAATTCAAAAAAAAACAATATTAGTCCCTGTTTCATAAAATGATAATTCTATCATTTTTTAGCTGAATTTCTGATAGAACTACTGATTCTTTTTTCTTCTATCCCACTTATCTTGCATAAATCTAATTTAAAAAAGAGGCGTTATGAAACAAGATAATCTTAATTGTTTAAATAGTTCTGATCTGTTATTAGATTCAATCAATGTTAATCTTCTTAAACATTTTGAAAAGTACAAATCAAAAGGTCATAATTTATTCTGTTCATATATGTCCGTGGGAAACAATTATAAAAATGAATTATTGGTTGTCGGTAGGGAACCCTCATACTGGTGGGAAAAATTTTCAATAGAAGAAATAGCCGCAATGGGACCCGAATTTATTTTCAATACTAAAGTACGTTTCTATACTAACGGACTCAATTTCCCACATCCCCTTAACCTATTTACTGATCCTTGGAGAGTAACTAAACAGAGAGGTAAATATAGAACTTCTTATAACCCGGGAATGATCCTTTCTGGAATTGTGTAAAAGAAATAGTACTAGAGCTTGGTATTGGTGAAAATAATATCAATTGGGCTTCTAACATTGCTCTTACATATTTATTCAAGATTGCTTATTGCAGTAAAACATATTCCTCTGAAAAGCTTAGAACAACGCAATTTGAGTATTGTAAGGAAATGTTCCAGCTTGAACTTATGCGGCTAAAGCCCAAACGTATATTATTCCTTACAGGTATGAAATATGTTCAGGCTTTTCTCGATCTCAACGGTCATGCAGATAGGGGGGATGGTGTAATTAACCTTGGTAAATTTGATTATGGATTTCATAAAGCCCAAACCGTTGTTTCCGGAAATCCCAGACTATATAAACGCTCCAAACTCGTTCAATCAATACTGAATGAATTTTAGTGTTATTAATGAAATAAATTTTATTTTTTACATAATAGTTTAGGGTCTCATATGTATAAAATCCCAAACCATTCTGCCTGCCCGCATAAACCAATACAATGAGACCTTTTTTTATTTTATGTTCCACTAAATATTTTTCATTATTAGAGAAAAATAATTGGCTCTAATTCAAACTATTCCTTATTTTTATGTAAGTTTATAAACAAATAGAATTTTCCTTAATACATTTATAATTAAAGGAATGATCTTCGCGGGTTTTAATGTCTATTCAATTAATCAATCAATACTACAATAAACGCGACCGCATTATTCAATACGGCGGCTCAACAAATGAATTGACCATTCGGGATCCATTCAAGGACCTCCTCAATCATTACTCTGATAAGAAAAACCTTCTTCTGATCCCCGAACTTGCAATTATGGGCACAAAGGGTGCAAAAGTAAAACCGGACGGCACTTTAAAGAATGCTTTGCGCCTGGACTATGGCTATTGGGAAAGCAAGGACGAAAAGGATAGCATTGATGAGGAAATAGATACTAAAATCAAAAAGGGCTATCCTCTTACAAATATCATATTTGAGGATGGACAGACTGCCGTCCTTATTCAGCATGGTGTTGTGGTTTCCCGTGTTGATATGAATGACCGCAATAAGCTTGATGAAATCCTTAATCAGTTTATCAGCTTTGAGCATCCTCAGGTAAAAGAACTTTTAATTAAGCTATTAGTATAGTAATTTAATATCTTTCTATATATTCAATTTTCGAATATTAATGGAGGTTTAAATGTTTTGCGATACTAAAATGTGGAATGATTTTATTGTTCAATTCTTTTCGACTATAGCAGGTGGGATTGTTTTAGCTACTATCTTTTTCATATTAAGTGATAAAATTTTTAAAATCTCGGATCTTAATGGATGTTGGCATTTTAAGTTCACTACCACACAAACAGCATATAAAAAATATAATAGCATGGAACTTACTTACGTGGTTTTGATTTGGATGGAAGGTAAGAACATTCATGGAACCGGCGAAAAAATAAAAGAAAAAACTGTAGGGGACAAAGAAGTGGACTATGTCGGGAAAGATCGTATTCAAATTAAAATTTCGGGCTATCTAACAAAAAGATATATTTTGAAAGATAAAATAACTATTCATATTGAAGAAAAAGGCAAAGAAAGAGATAGTTTTTCGATTCAAATACTTAAATTCAAGAGTAACAATTTAATAGGAAAATTAATTGCAACTGCTGCGGACTCTGAGGGTGATGTTATCTGGACAAAACAAGTTTAAATGGATTTATTTTTCCCCAAATATTGTTTTAATTTAATCATATCTATAATAACACTTCCACTCGCATTTCTTTTTTACTTCTTCAATTTGATGAATATAAAAGAAACATATAAAATAATTTTGATAAAGCATAATGATATTAAACCCCCAAATATCCCCCCCGTTACTTATGGAATTCATTGTTTTAGGAGAAGATAGTGTCAAAAACCAGATTATTCCCCAGGGCTGGGTTCACATTATTCCTCACCCTAATTACTAAGATACCGCTTTTATTTTATCATTAAAAATACCTCCTAAGCGTTTGATTTTTTAATAGTGTTTTTCTTCCTATACGATTCT
>JARLHC010000129.1 GCA_031292455.1 Ignavibacteriaceae bacterium | reverse complement strand
ATGGAAATAATTTATTAACGAGCAATAGAAAGGATAAACGGAAAAACAGACAGATATAGACTACTTTCCTCTGATTTTAATTATATTTGTTAAATTCTAAAGGAGAATTATGCAAATAGGAATAACAGGACTTCCATTATCAGGTAAAACTACCTTATTTCAGACGATTACCAAGACACATATTGATCCATCAATACTTGCAAGGTCTGAAAGTCACCAGGCAATAATTAAGGTCCCGGATTACAGATTAGACAAATGCACAGAGATATTTAAACCCAAGAAGAAGGTAAATGCTGCCATAGAGTTTGTGGATATTATAGGACTCCAGAAAGGAGACTCGGGTTCCACGCAGTTTACAAGCAATTTCCTTTCAAAGATAAAAAATACAGATGCGCTTATACATGTTGTAAGATTATTTGAGAATGAGCTAGTGATTCATCCGGAAGGAAAAATTGACTTAATGAGGGATATTAATATAGTTGATACAGAATTTATTCTGGCAGATATGACGATCATTGAAAAAAGGATTGAGAGTCTTAAAAAACAGATTCTGAAAATACATGAAGATAATCTAAAGAAAGAGTTAGTAGTACTTGAAAAATGTTTTGAATTGCTGCAGAATGAAAAACCTTTGAGGGATGCGGAGTTAAATAAGGAAGAGCAAAAAATATTAAAGACATATCAGTTTTTATCACTTAAGCCTCAGCTGATAGCATTAAACCTTGACGAAACCCAGATAAATGATGTGGAAAAGTATTTAAATGAGTTAGTGAAACATAAAGTTGGGAAAAACACAAAAGTACTTTCATTCTTTGGAAAAATTGAGATGGAGATGTCAGAATTATCTGAAGAAGAAGCTTCTGTTTTTATGCAGGAGTACGGAGTTAAAAATTCTGCTTTGGATACGATAATAAGGGAAGCATATTCACTTCTGGGACTTCAATCATTTCTTACTATAGGGGAGGATGAATGCAGGGCATGGACGATCAGGAAAGGATCCACCGCACAGGAAGCCGCCGGGGAAATCCATTCTGATTTCTATGCAAAGTTTATCAGGGCAGAAGTTGTTCATTATGATGATTTCATTAAGAACGGATCATTTGCCAAAGCAAAAGAATGTGGCACATGGAGGCTTGAAGGAAAGGAATATATTGTTAAAGACGGGGATATTATTTCAATACGGCATAGTTAAGCAAGATTCAGATATAGAATCAAAATGAAATCCGCGATAGTTTATTTAACTGTTTTAATGTTTTTCTTTTCATTTGCAGATTTTGATGTTTCCATTAGTATTGAACTGCCCATTACAAGGCAGATTATGAAAGCATAATTATGGGATACAATCTGGCTTGATGCAGGCAATACCAATGATACATTTATTATGAAATGAATTTAAATTATAAATACACCGGCAAGACGGTCTTTGAACTGCTCTTCATAAATTTTGTTAAGGTCAACCGTTTCAATGGCGCGCGGGATTATTTTGACAAACTTATCTTTTTCAGATTCCCAGTTATTCAATATTTTTTCAGCTTTAGTTGAGCCCGTATGAAATTTATGATTAACAAGGTATTTTGATATTAAATCAATATCGGAAAGGATTATCCTGTCCTGTTTAACATATGAGTCATTAAGGTTTTTTTCAATAGAGGGATAGTTATTATAAATATAGGCCACGCCGCCGGTCATACCAGCTCCAAAGTTTTTTCCTATTTCACCAAGTACGATTACAAAACCGCGAGTCATGTATTCGCAGCAATGGTTACCCACACCTTCAACTACAGCAGCGGCTCCGCTATTACGGACAGCAAACCTTTCCCCTGCTTTTCCCGCAACAAACAACTCACCCCCCGTAGCACCGTATAATGCTACATTACCGATTATTGTATTTCCTTCCAAGGACTGTCTCGATACACGAGGGAATCTTATAGTAATCAACCCACCTGACATTCCTTTTCCGACAAAATCATTAGCAACACCGCAGTGGCGGAGTTCGATATTATCAACAAGGAAAGCTCCAAGGCTCTGTCCCGCAGCTCCTTCAAGGCGGAACTGCACATAACCTTTGAAATTGGAAGGACCATAAAGGAATGAAATTAATCCGGCCAAACGGCTTCCGACGGCACGGTTCGTATTCTTTAATTTTCTATTTATAATAACCCTTCCATGGGTCATAATTGCCGGAAGGACTTCATCCATTATCGTTTCATCGAAATGCCGGCCATTGGCAGGAAATGATTTAATTTTTAACCCCGGTTCTGATACAGGATTATGGATTTTCCCTAAATCAAAGATGAATGACAAATCAATATTCCTATCCTCAACCAGTTTTTGGAATTCCGGATTGGTTATAAGCAGATCATTCCTTCCTATAATATTATACAAATTTGGGAATCCTATTTCAGATAGTAAAATTCTTATTTCTTCGGCAAGATTCTTTATAAAATTAACAAGATTATCCGGCTTACCTTTGAACTTTTTACGAAGTTCTTTATCCTGAGTAGCAATACCTGCGGGGCAGGTATTAAGATGGCACTGCCGAGCCATTATGCAACCAAGGGCGACAAGTGCAGAAGTACCGAAATCAAATTCCTCAGCCCCAAGGAGCGAAGCAATGATAATATCTTTTGCATTTTTCAGTCCTCCATCTACACGCAAAGTTACCCTGCCCCGAAGTCCGTTCTTAACAAGTGTCCTATGTACTTCAGTAAGTCCGATTTCCCAGGGCAGTCCTGTATGTTTAAGAGAACCGAGAGGGCTTGCGCCGGTACCTCCATCATTGCCGCTAATTAAAATGGAATTAGCGCCAGCTTTAACAACGCCGGAAGCAATTATACCGATACCGAACTGTGAAACGAGTTTAACACAAATGTTTGCGCGCGGATTTACCTGTCTAAGATCATAAATCAATTGTGCGAGGTCTTCAATACTATAGATGTCATGATGAGGCGGAGGTGAAATTAATGGAACGCCGGGAGTAGTATTCCTATCATATGCAATTGCAAGAGTCACTTTTTCACCTGGAAGTTGACCTCCTTCGCCCGGTTTTGCTCCCTGTCCTATTTTAATCTGAATTTCACGTGCAGCAGTAAGATAAGAAGTAGTAACTCCAAACCTGCCGCTTGCAATTTGTTTTGTAAAACAGTTTTCACTTTTATCAGGGTTTGAAATACTGTAACGATCTTTCTGTTCGCCACCTTCGCCAGTGTTACTTCTTATACCAAGAATAGAAGCTGCCCGGGCAAGAGTCCTGTGAGTTTCTTCAGAGACCGCACCGAAAGAAATCGCTCCAAGTCCAAACCGTTTTATAATTTTATCCGCAGGTTCAATATCAATCGTCGGGATCGGATCTCCTTTAATGATCTCGAGAAGATCACGGATATAAACCGCGGATTCCTTTGGGGACGGAAGTACAGGTTTATTTCCTGACAAGTTATGAATATTTTTAAATACAGCGGGGGAAAAGCCATGAGACTCCCCGCCCTTCCTAAACCTAAACCTGCCATATTCTTCAACGAGGATATTGTCTCCGAAAGCCTTAATACTTTTTTCAACAAGTGTTTCTTTTAACATTGAGAGATCCAGTCCACCAAGCACCGAACGGATAGACGGGAAATAATCCTTAATAAGTTCCTGCGAAATCCCGATAGCATTCATAAGCATGCTACCATGGTAACTGCTTAAAGTTGATATCCCCATTTTACCCATTATTTTCAGCAATCCTTTTTCAAGAGCATTCCTGTAATTTTTCAGCATATTGACCCAATCATGCGCTGCAAAATGTTCCCTGATTAATTCATAGGCCATGTATGGATAAACAGCACTGGCACCGAAGGCAACAAGGCAGGCCAAATGATGATCTTCAATTACATCACCTGAAAAGCAAAGTAATGCGCAGTTATTCCTCAACTTTTTCTTTATAAGATGATGATGAACTGCAGAGACGACAAGAAGCATTGGTATAGGAGCATAACCTTTCTGCAGGTCCTCATCAGAAAGGAAAATAATCCTTGTACCATTCAAAGCCTGGATTTCACACTCAAGTCTAATTGATTCAATCTTATCGGCGAAATCCTCATCAAAACGGAGATGACATTTAATTATTGCATGTCTGAATAAATTATTTTTTTCTTTTAATAAATTTACTTCACGCGGAGACAGTACAGGGCTATCGATTCTGATTGCACCAGCAAATACATCGGTTTCACTTAAAAGATCACTCTCATTGCCGATATACCTGTAAAGGCTCATCACATAGCGTTCCCTTATAGAATCGATAGAAGGGTTAGTTACCTGAGCGAAATGCTGCTTGAAATAATCATAAAATCTTCTTTGATGATTTGATATAGCAGCCGGAGGTGTATCATCCCCCATTGAACCTATGGATTCATTCCCGCTTTGTGACATTGGGATTATAAACCTATCGATATCTTCTTTATCAATACCAAATGCGATTCTCAATCTTTTATTGAATCCTTCTTCGGGAAGATTAAAAAATCCGAACTCATCAATATCATTCCCTCTTTCAAGAATGGAAAGTTTGTTTTCAATCATCCGGGAATAATTTCTTTTAGAAGAAACCATTTCAGTAATTTTATCATTAGAAATTATTCCGGAGCCATCTAATTTTATTGCAAAGTTTTCTCCTGATTTCATATGATGATGCATCAGGATATTGTCCTCGCAAATATCAACAACACCCGCTTCAGAGGCCATAATAACAAGTCCATCTTTTGTAATTGTATACCTAAGAGGACGGAGTCCATTCCGGTCAAGCTTAGCCCCGACAAGATCGCCATCAGTAAATACAAGAGCAGCAGGCCCGTCCCACGGCTCAATATGATTTTCGTGATAGATATAGAAATCCTTCAGTTCCTGAGGCATAGTGCTGTCGTAAATATAAGGTTCAGGTATGAGCATCATTATGCTATTAAAAAGTCCTCTCCCGCTCTTTACAAGGAACTCCAGAATATTATCAAGGCTAAAGGAATCGCTACCTGTTTGTGAGACAAAAGGTTTCAGCAGTTCAAGTTTTTCCTTCCAGAAATCGGAGCGAATAGTTTCCTCGCGAGTCTGCATCCAAAGACGATTTCCTTTAATGGTATTAATTTCTCCATTATGCCCCAACATTCTAAAAGGCTGTGCCATACTCCAAGTGGATGTAGTATTTGTAGAAAATCTTTCATGGAATACTGAAACTTTGACTTCATACTCCGGCTGATTAAGATCAGAATAAAACCGGGCAAGGTTATTTGGTTTCATCATTCCCTTATAAACTATTGTCTTCGAGGAAAATGAACAGAAGAAGGATTCCCCATTTATCTTAAGAATTTTCTGCTCAACAGATTTTCTCAGAAGATAGAGCCGAGACTCAAAATCATCTTTTTTTTCATTATCAGTAAAAAAGAACTGAATTATCAGAGGGCATGTATTCTTAGCAATATCGCCTAATACGCCCTTGTTAACGGGGACGTATCTAGTTCCAATAAAGCTAATGCCGTTAATTACGGAGGCCGATTTTAATTCCTGTTCAAGGAAGGGAAGCTCTGAATCAGTAGTAAATACCATTGCCACAGCAGGTTTTTCATTATCAATTTTTATTCCCAATTCTTCGGAGAGGACCAGAAGAAAATACTCATATGGTATATCAGTGAGAAGTCCGGTGCCGTCGCTTGTACGGTCGTCTGAACCGAAAGCACCGCGATGAGACATATTCTTCAATGCCTCAATCGAAAAATCTATGACCCTGCGACTGCGTGAAGCGTTCAACTCGGCAATAAACCCCACACCACAGGAGTCATGAAATTCAGTATTTACAGCATAATTATTCATTTAAGTATTATATGTTCTTTCCATATAAAGATGCCCGGACATATGATCTGAAGTTTTAATAAGAGAGAGGACCTCAGCAGCTATAATATTTTCTTGACTGATCCATCAATGATAAAGATTTGTCTTTTTCCATTTTGAAAAGTTTATAGTTCATACTATCACAAAGTGCCTGCCAGCTTGCCTCAATAATATTTTCCGAAACACCAACTGTTGACCAGGTATCATTACCATCTCCTGATTCAATAAGGACGCGAACTTTAGCGGATGTGCCGTGTTTCTCATTCAGCACGCGTACTTTATAGTCCAGCAGTTTTATTTCAGCAATTTCAGGATAGAACCGAATGAGGGCTTTTCGTAATGCATTATCCAAAGCATTAACTGGTCCATCGCCATTTGCTGCAGTGTGTTCAATTTCGCCACCCACTTCTATCTTTATTACAGCTTCAGATGTTTTCTGTTGTTTGTTATCAAATGACACATTTACTTTAGAATCAGGAGTACTGAAGAAAGGAGAAAACTCATTGGTTTCAGAGCGGAGTATTAATTCAAAGGATGCCTCGGCGCCCTCAAACTGGTAGCCATCAAATTCAAGTTCCTTAATATGAGACACTACTTTTTTGCTGAGCTCGTTATTTTTACTCAAGTCTATGCCTAATTCTTTGGCTTTATACCTAATATTACTTTGTCCGGCAAGGTCAGAAACAAGAACGCGCTGCTTATTACCGACATTACCAGGATTTATATGTTCATACATCCTACTATCTTTCAATACAGCGCTGACATGAATTCCTCCTTTATGAGCAAATGCGGAATTACCGACATAAGCTGCCCGTGAATTCGGCACCAGGTTCATCAACTCATAAACATAATTAGAGAGAGAGGTCAGCCTGTCAAGCATGATCTCTGTTTTAGTAGCAGCATTCATTTTCAGGATAAGCGCAGGGATAATACTAATCAGGTTTGCATTACCGCATCTTTCGCCAACTCCGTTAATTGTCCCTTGAACATGTGACGCGCCGGCTTCAACAGCTATCAAAGAATTAGCTACTGCAAGATCCCCGTCATTATGGGTATGGATACCGACAGGTTTATTAATATTTTTTATTACTGCACTTACTGCATCCCTGATTTCGTTGGTCATTGATCCGCCATTGGTATCGCATAATGTAATTACATCGGCACCCGCAGATTCTGCTGCTTTAAGCATTTTTAATGCGAACAAATTATCATCTTTATACCCGTCAAAGAAATGCTCGGCATCAAAAACAACTTTCCGGCCATGCTGCTTTAGAAACAGAACCGATTTATAGATCAATTCTTCGTTTTCATCTTCTGTAAGACCAAGCCCTTTCTCCGAATGGAATTTCCACGTCTTACCGAAAATTGAAACTACGGGAGTTTCGGCAAACAACAATGCATTCAGGTTCAGATCCGTTTCTACTTTATCGATATTTCTTGCCGTTGATCCAAAGGCAGATATCTTAGAATTCAGAAGATTAAATTGTTTTATTTGTCTAAAAAATTCCTCATCTCTTGGATTACTTCCAGGCCATCCTCCTTCAATGATATCAATACCGAATTCATCCAGTTTAAGGGCAATCCCAATTTTATCATGAATAGACAGACTAATGCCTTCCCCCTGGGTACCATCCCGTAAAGTAGTATCAAAAAGTTCTATTGTTTTCATAATTATTTTCAAGTATTAATTAAGTATTTACTGTACTTTTCTTAACACAAGAAAAGGTACTGTGTAAAAAGTCAAGAGTATCTTTTAGATTAAGTATAAAAAATTCATCGTATATTTTTCTAACCTTTGGCCAGATTGTAATTAGGTACATAATCCTCGTTCTTTCTAAATATTGTATAAATCAGAAGAAGGAGTTTTCTGGCAACTGCAATTAGAGCAACTTTCTTTATCCCCTTTTTGATAACTAAACGGGTATAGAGCTGCTTTAATTTAGGATTATGTTTGACGGCAGAAAGTGCCGGCATATAAACT
>JARLHC010000028.1 GCA_031292455.1 Ignavibacteriaceae bacterium | reverse complement strand
TAATACTGGCAGTAAAACCAAAAGATCTGCCAACTGCATGCGAGCAGTTAAAAGAACATCTAAACCCTTCGACTGTGATCGTATCATTTGTTGCTGCTGTTAAGACTGCGGAACTGGAATCATTATTAGGTTCCTGCCCTGTTGTGCGTGCAATGCCTAATATAGCTTTTCAGGTAGGTGAAAGTTATACGCGCTGGACAGCAAATCCCCTGGTAGGCCATAACCAACTTAAACTAATAACCACTTTATTAAGTTATTTCGGTATGCAGGAACGTGTTGAAACGGATAATGAAATAGATGTTCATACAATTATAAGCGGTACAGGTATTGCGATAATTATGTATGTTCTGCGTGCCTTTATCCGTGCTGCTGTTTATCTTGGCGTCCGCCATGCTGATGCCCATAAAATAATTTACCAGGTTGCACACGGCGGCCTGATGTTAATGAAGAATGGGGTTTATGACAATCCAGAGCATCTTATTGATGAAGTAACTACCCCGGCGGGGACAACTACCCGTGCT
This sequence comes from Ignavibacteriaceae bacterium, assembly GCA_031292455.1. Taxonomy (GTDB): domain Bacteria; phylum Bacteroidota; class Ignavibacteria; order Ignavibacteriales; family Ignavibacteriaceae; genus Fen-1301. Next base: position 2,847 of record JARLHC010000028.1, on the reverse strand, counting down.
TTAAAAATATTGGATGGTAAAGGGATATCGGCAGTAATAACCGATGCGCTTGAATCGGCATATGATCATATTCAAAAGCTGGCAAGGAAATAAATAAATTTATTTCTCTTGAATTGTTTATTACCTATTTTTACGTTAACCGAAAAGTATTTCTCAACCAAAAACATTTATAAATGAAAAATTATAAACTTATAACCGCTGCACTGATAGTTTTATTTTCTGTTTGTATATTCGCTCAAACAGATGATTTCCTGACTAAAATTATAGATAAAAGTGTAAGTCCCGGACAGGACTTCTTTAAATATGCTACAGGGACCTGGATGAAAAATAATCCTATCCCATCTTCTGAACGTGCCTGGGGCATTGCAAATCTTGTACAGGAAGAGACCTATGCAAGATTAAAGTCAATCCTTGAAGAAGCTGCTTCCCATAAATATCCGAAGGGAACCAGTGAACAAAAAGTAGGAGATTTTTATTTTTCCGGAATGGATACGATCAGTATTGAAAAGCAGGGACTTTCCCCTCTTAAACCGGAGATAAATAAAATCAATTCTATTAAAAACAGAAAGGATCTGCTTAATGTTGTGGCACATCTTCAAACTATTGGAGTGGATGCAATGTTCGGCGATTACATAAACCAGGATCAGAAAAATAGCGACATATGGGCATTTTACTTATGGCAGGGAGGGCTGGGGCTTCCAAACAGGGAATACTATTTCCGCAATGATGCACGAACTCAAAATATACGCAGTGAATATCACAAGCATATAGCCGCAATGTTTGTTCTTCTTGGAGAAAATCAGAATAAGGCCAATCTGGATGAAAAATCTGTTTATCAGATTGAGCTTTTTCTAGCTGATTCCTCACGCAAGCTTGAAGATCTCCGAGATCCATATGCAAATTATAACAAAATGACAATTGCTGAACTCCAAAAGGATACACCTGATATTGACTGGAAGTTTATTGTTAATAAAATGGATATTAAAAAACTAGACGATGTTATAGTGGGCCAGCCAGAATTCTATCGACAGCTTAATTCGGCAGTCAAAAAGTTCAGCATAGATCAATGGAAAGCTTATCTTAAGTGGGCTTTAGTCAATTCAATGGCTGACAGATTATCATCAGCATTTAATGATGAGAACTTTCATTTCAAAGGCACTATTATGAATGGTGTGCAGCAGCAAAGGCCCAGATGGAAAAGAGTTCAGGATTTTACAGAGAGCGCTGTCGGTGAACTCCTCGGCCAAGTTTATGTTAAAAAATATTGCTCGCCTAAAGTAAAGGAAAGATATGAAAAGCTGGTTAATAACATGATCGCCTCTTTCAGGGGGAGAATTCAAAAGCTTGACTGGATGAGCAGCGAAACCAAAGCTAAAGCACTTATTAAACTTGATGCTATAACCAAAAAAGTTTGCTATCCGGACAAATGGAAAGACTTTTCCAAGCTTTCCGTAGACCGTTTATCATTTGCGGGAAATACCATTGCCGTTCGTGAATTTTGGTACAATCGTGAAATTAATAAACTTAATAAGCCGGTCGACAGATCTGAATGGGACATGACTCCCCAAACATACAATGCTTATTATAATCCATCCAATAACGAAATTGTTCTGCCTTATGCAGGTTTTGTTGTACCCGGCGTGCCAGATTCACTCCTTGATGACGCATTTGTTTATTCCTATGCCGGGGCTTCTACAATAGGACATGAAATGACACACGGTTTCGACGATGAAGGAAGGCAATATGATCCTAAGGGAAATCTACAAAATTGGTGGACAGATGAGGATGTTACCAGGTTTGAAGCTAAAACTAAATTGATGGTAGAGCAATTCAATAATTATGTTGTTCTTGACAGCATGCATATAAACGGAAAAGCTACACTAGGAGAGAATATTGCCGATCTTGGCGGACTCGTTATAGGTTATGATGCCTTTCGCCTAACCGACCAGTATAAAGAAGGAAAGATAATTGACGGATTTACTCCAGGACAAAGGTACTGGCTTGGTTATTCTTATTCCTGGTTAGGTCATCAGAGAAATGAATCATTAGCTCAAAGAGTTATGACAGACGTACATTCCCCGAATTTCCTCAGGGTAAACGGACCGTTCAGTGATATCCCGGAATTTTATTCCGATTTCAATATCAAAGAGGGGGATCCCATGTTCCGACCTGAATCTAAAAGAGTTAAGATCTGGTAAACCAAGGAGCCGTCTTTTTAATTAAAGACGGCTTCCACTTAATAGTGGAATCTCCCCCTATCAAGCATCTTTTCAGGGGACACATTATTATTGCCTTCAAATTGGATATCGCTTGAATTGTGATCAGTCTGGTTTTCAAGATTAATAGCGGAGGGAGAGCTTTTTTTTACCTTATACTAATGTTTAAAGTTAAACAGAAGTTTTAAGATTAAGCAACCCTGCAAAGTCACTGCTGAATTTTTCCAAAAGATCTGATCCTTCTTTGTTATTTGTCGACCTTCTGTACATATCTGCTAACTTTATAAGAATCTGATGCATATGAATATTCATTTCGTCAATTTTCATTTCTTTCGTCCAGAGATCGATACCCAACGTGACATTTTCCTGTTTATCCCACAATGAAATCAGAAGAGTTTTGGCTTCCTTTTTTCCTCTAAACCCAGAATCTTCAGCTTCCCATTCTATTTTTTCAGGTATTTTATTATCATCGAGCTGAACAGTAACTTTAATTTCTGTATTACGCGGCATAATATTCCTTTGTTGTTAGTTTTAATTTATTTTATGACATTTCTATTGTTAATTTGAATTTGTTTCCCTGACGAATTTGATAGACTTCTAAAGGTATAAATTACTAAAAATTGATTTGCAT
>JARLHC010000128.1 GCA_031292455.1 Ignavibacteriaceae bacterium | reverse complement strand
GATACCAATTTCGAGATGGAGTTTAGCAAACTGCTCGGTAACTCTTTTATCACTCTGGGTTGTTTTAACACCACCGGGGAACATCGGCTGATCCGATACGAGGAGGAGGGCGCCGCTGGGTATTTTATTATAGAACCCTACAGAAAATATAGTAGCAGTTTCCATATCAATGCCCATACATCTAATAGAGCTAAGATACTTTTTAAAGTTTTCGTCATGTTCCCATACACGGCGGTTTGTAGTATAGATAGTACCTGTCCAATAATCACGTTCAAAATTACGCATGGTAGTAGAAACAGCTTTCTGGAGATTGAATGCAGGGAGAGCGGGAACTTCAGGGGGGAAATAATCATTTGATGTTCCTTCACCTCTGATAGCCGCGATAGGGAGAATCAGGTCGCCTAATTTATTTATCTTTTTAAGTCCTCCGCATTTACCTAAGAACAAGCAAGCTTCGGGGTGGATGGCGGAAAGGAGGTCCATAATAGTAGCGGCGTTAGCGCTCCCCATACCGAAGTTAATAATTGTAATCCCTTCGGCAGTAGCATTAGGCATTGCATGAGCAAGACCCTTTACAGGCACATGGAATTTAGCGGCGAACATATTTACATATTCCTGGAAATTAACCAAGAGAATGTGTTTACCGAACTCACCAACAGGGGTACTTGTATAACGCGGGAGCCAATTATCGACAATCTGATTTTTTGTTTTCATAGATTAAACTTGTTTTACCATTATTAACTGAATATTAAAAACAAATATAATGGAATATTTGCTATAAGATAAATTAAAGGAGCTCATAATCGTGGATGCGGTTCAGGTCGAATACAACCTGTCCTTTATGATCGGAATTGAAGGCGGGTTTAAATTTAGCATTCCATATAATCTCATCGAATGTATAGGAGAACCGGGTATGGACAGTCTGGCTGAAAGTATCGTCAAAACCCTTGAACTGGACCAGAATTTCCGCCTGTAGATCTTTTAACTCTTCAGGGGATTTATTAAAGAAGGGGCTATCCTCGTCGAGAGGATGTACAACAGTCCAGCTAAGGGGGAAGAAATAAATGGATTTTCTTTCGAGCTTCATCCCATAATATTTCCTTGAATTAGTGCTTTTATCCAGAAAGACAGCGAGGAGGTTAGTTTCCACCTCAATTAGGTCATTATTCCTAAGGTTTGCGAGCCGGAACATAATGGCGGTAATTCCATGATATGGAGTTACGATAGCATTTCTGCTAAAGAGGATTCTTGCCGAAGGCCGGGAGAACCTTCCGAATAAAAGACCAGTAGCAATAGCGAACCCGAGAAGTCCTATCATAGCTTCAATCGAGGCAATGAAATTAGCAGTAAGGCCTGAGGGAACTATTCCGCCGTAACCGACAGTAGTGAAGGTCTGAACGCTAAAGAAGTAAGCATTCATAAAGCTATGCATAGGTGATTTATCAATAGCATTACGAAGGTTTTCTATTCCGATGACATAATATACTGCCCCGAATAAGAGGTTGACGAGGAAATAGCCGGCAAATATGATAAGGAAGAATTTAGTCCATGATAAATTAACGAGGTAGTGATAGACATCTTTGGGACTAAAGCCGGCGTTATGCCTTTTAACATTAAATGAGCGGTTTGGATTTATCAACCTTTTAGTCTGTTGTCCGAATTTTTCACCCAAGCCGGGATCGATTTCCTGTTTAGACATATCAGATAGTACCCTTCAGATAAGCGAGGCGTTTCTTTTCAGGGAATTTTTCGATAGCATAGCGAAGCATAGTTCTGGGCATTTTCTTATAATGTTTTTTCAGGAAGATCTCTTCGGTATTTATATTCCTATTGCCGATTTCGCGAAGCATCCAGCCGACAGCCTTATGGATAAGGTCGTGCTTATCGTTAAGGAGAATGAGAGCGATGCGCAATGAATCGCCAAAGGACTTATTTTTAATAAAGTGAAAAGTTGACATTACAGCGATCCTTCTTTCCCAGAGGTTATTTGATTCAGCAAGTTTATACAACAGGGTTTTATCCTTATCCATAAGATAAGAACCAGAGATACGATCTGCTGTGAGATCGACGAGGTCCCAGTTATTGATTTTTTTCCTATGGAGGTGATAGAAAGTAAAGATATCTTCACGCAGATGATCATCCGCCTTTTTATATTGTTCAACGAGGATGAGCAAGGCGATAAGCCGAATCTCGTGGGTATCGGAATAAAGAAGTTCTTTTATTTCAGGCAGAGAGAGTGCGATATATTTCTTAGCCAGAAGGCGTTGGACGGGAACCATAATGCCGAGGAATTTATCTCCCTGGCCATATTCACCGGGGCCGGTCTTAAAGAATCTTTGCAATCCAGCGGCTTTTACGGGGTTAGCATTTTTCTTTATTTCTTTTTTTAATTCAGACAGACTCATAAGTGTGACCTATAATTTGTAATAATGGTATGAATTTAATACTTTTTTTGAACAATTTAATAAACATTTATTTGAAGGAGAATTAATGAGCAGCCACGTATATAAGCACATAGAACTGACGGGATCATCTACGGAGAGCATAGACGATGCGATAAAGAAAGCAGTGGAGAGAGCCGCATTAACAGTACACAATATGAGGTGGTTTGAAGTAACAGAAACAAGGGGGCACATAGAGAACGGGAAGGTATCGCACTGGCAGGTAACGATAAAGGTAGGCTTCACATTAGATGAAGTTTAGCAGGATACCGCGGCAGGTATTACTGCTTGGGCTGGTAAGCCTATTTACGGATATGGCAAGCGAGATGCTATATCCCGTAACTCCTATATTTTTATCGGGTGTGCTTGGCGCATCGATGGCGATAATAGGATTGATAGAGGGGCTGGCAGAAGTAACCGCGGGAATTCTGAAAGGGTATTTTGGTTTTTTATCGGATAAGCTGGGAAAGCGTTCAATATTTGTGGTCATAGGATACAGCTTATCGGCAATTTCAAAACCGCTGCCCGGATTATTACCTTCGACAATAGTTGTACTTCTTTCGAGAGTAACAGACAGGATAGGCAAGGGGGTGAGGACAGCTCCAAGGGATGCACTACTGGCGGGTTATTCAGAGGGAGGGAACTCGGGGACAATATTCGGATTCCACAGGGGAATGGATACAATGGGGGCAGTGATAGGGCCATTGATAGCGCTTATGCTGTTAAAGATTTATTCCAACAATTTCGGATTAATTTTTTTGATTGCGTTTATACCCTCTGTTGCGGCTATCGGGGTTACGTTATTAATAAAAGACAGGAAGGCAGAGGGAAAGCCGAGGAGCGGGAAATTATTCCCTATCGGTTTCTGGAAGGAAGCGCCAAGAGACTATAAGATGCTGACTATCTTGTTTACATTATTTTCTTTGGTTAACAGCAGCGATGTATTTTTAATTTTAAGATCCAAGGAGATATCGCATTCAAATTCATCGGCTATACTTGTGTATGTATTTTACAATTTAATTTATGCGGGGCTATCATATCCTGCGGGGATTTTTTCAGACAAGTTCGGGAAGAAGAATGTATTAATAGCGGGGCTGGTTATATTTTCGGGAGTATATTTTGGATTTGGATTAACATCTAGGATTGGGTTAATCTGGGGGCTATTTTTCTTTTACGGAGTATATGCTGCATTTTCTGAAGGGATATTAAAGGCATGGGTATCTGATCTTGTACCTGACAATAAAAGGGGATCGGCGATAGGGCTGATAACAATGTTATCGGGATTTGCAATTATGCTGGGGTCATTGCTGACCGGGGTTTTATGGGATAAATTCGGGGCACAGGTTCCTTTTATATTGTCGGGAATAGTTAGTCTGGTTGTAGCGGTATTCCTATATATACTGAACAGGAGAGTCCAGGCAGTGTGACCTAACGTTACCTGTATTTAAGATGATTCATTTTGAGACATTTTTAGAAGAGGATTATCTGAGTCTTTACCAAGCCGTTCGTCTCCCAATCATCTCATACTCATCTCTCGTTCAGGAAATAGGGGTGTTTCGGGCGAAATGTCTCATTTTCGCACATTATAATGATGCAGGAACCGAAATAATTATATTTATTGAGGAAGGAGGAGGATCATCTGAGTTGAATTCCCTTTTGATTAGGCAAAAACATAATTAAGTTGTAATCCGATTTTCAGATATTTTACAATAAAGGAAAAGATGCCAAGTTCACAGATCATGTTATTAGTTGTGGGAGCGTTGATATTATATATTGTTGTAAGAAACATTATGCGCTCACGGGGAGTTAAGCAATATACACCGGCAGAGGCAGAAGCCAAGATGAGAAACAGTCTTAATATAATATTCCTTGATGTAAGGACTAAGCAGGAGAGAAATCAGGGTTCGATAAAGGGATCGATACATTTACCGCTTCATGAATTAAGGTCAAAGATAACCGAGTTAGAGAAATACAAAGGGAAAGAGATAATATGCTACTGCAGATCGGGCAGACGGAGTTTAAGAGCGGCGGCCATATTAAGAGGGAAAGGTTATAACTCTTCCAGCCTTCAAGGAGGATTAGGGGATTGGAATTTATATAAATCGAGAATAAGGCAGAAGTAGCAGATTAAGCTTCGTTTTCCTCTTTGATCCATTCGTCATGGTTATCCCTCATTTGACTAATATGGATGTGCACATGGTCGACATAAATTTTAAGCCAGTCCTTTAAAGTAATCCTTCCCTGTTCGGGATGCATGCAATAGTGATCCCATTTATCATCAGAGATAGTAAGAAGCAAATTATAGGTAGTCAACCTTAGCTGCCGGAAGAGTTCGAGGGAGGAGTCGATATCCTGGTCCCTGTATTTAAGGTTCTCAGCCCATTTATCCTGATCATACACCAAGACATTAGAGCCATTTTCGGCAATAATCTTTCTACATCTTACATAGGAATTTGCTTCACTATCTGCCATGTGGATAATAATTTCTTTTATGCTCCAGCGGTTAGGTGCCGGTTTATAATCCCACATCTTTTTAGGGAACTCAGGGAGAACATTTATAAAGTCATCGATCCCTTGCCGATAGGAAAGAAGCATACGCGAAATATCCATTTACTAACTCCTTAATTTTTTGTTAACAAGAATAACCCCAGTGGTAATAATTACCCCGCTTAAGATAATAGCGAAGGTGATTTGCTCATTTAATATTATCCAGGCAGTAAATATAGTAACAAATGGCTCAAAATATAGAAAAGCCCCAACGCGAACTGAATCCATATCTTTTAAAGCCTGTGCCCAGAACACATAGGAGACGCCTGAACAGATAAGACCAAGAAAGATAACGGCTATCCAACCCTTTCCGGATAAATGAATAACGGAATATAATGATTGGTACGACAGATTAAAGGGGATTAATATAACCGCCATTGCAATGAAGAGATACAGGATTGTCATCAAAGGGGGATAGGATATTGATATTTTCTTATTTACCAATGAATAGACACTCCATGTAAATGCGCTGGCAAGGACCATTACATCACCTTTATTAGAGATAAGACTGATGTTTGAAAAATGGCCTTTGCTGACGAGCAGGAGGAGTCCGAAGAATGCTACTGCTATACCTGCAATATTTATAATCCTCAATTTTTCCCTGAAGAAGAAGTAGCCAAGTAGTGCCATAAAGACAGGAGTGACGCCAATAATCCAGCCAGTATTTGAAGCAGTAGTATATTTTAATCCCGTGACCTGTATCCACAAATGGAACACAGCAATAAATGCAAGGAGAAGAATACCGCTATGCTTTTTAATATCTAAGGTAAAATCCCTTTTAGTTGCTTTTGCAATTACAAATAATAAGACTACCGCCAGGATAAGGCGTAATATAATTATTGTTACAGGATCTAATTCAGCAATTGCAATTTTAGTAGCTACAAAAGAAGCGCCCCAGGATATTACCGCAAACACCGGTTTCCAATATGCTATAATTTTGTTTTTCAGAAAGAATGCCCATCGACTGTTTTTTAACAGAAAGAATAAATATAGTTATATTTATAATCCAATTAAAATTATATCAATAAGGAACACGATGGCCGCTGAGGTAAATAAAGTGATTTACTCCATGGTAGGAGTAAGCAAGGTCTATAATAAGAAATATGTATTAAAGGACATATACCTATCTTATTTCTACGGAGCGAAAATAGGAGTGATAGGATTAAACGGATCAGGAAAGAGTTCGTTATTAAAGATACTTGCGGGAGTAGATAAAGAGATTAACGGGGAAACAGTACTATCCCCGGGATTTACAGTTGGGTATTTAGAGCAGGAGCCATTGGTTGACAGTAATAAGACAGTCAGGGAGGTTGTAGAAGAAGGAGTACAGGAAACAGTAGATCTGCTTAAGGAATATAATGCGATTAATGATAAATTCTCCGAGCCCATGACTGATGATGAGATGACAAAGCTACTTGAGAAACAGGGAGAGGTACAGGAGAAGCTTGATGCTGCCGGGGCATGGGACCTTGATTCAAGGCTTGAGATGGCAATGGATGCTTTAAGATGTCCCCCCGGTGAAGCATTAGTGAAGGTTCTTTCAGGAGGAGAGAGAAGAAGGGTGGCTTTATGCAGGTTGTTATTAAAGAAGCCAGACATTCTGCTTCTGGATGAGCCGACTAACCATCTTGATGCTGAATCTGTTTCATGGCTTGAGCATCACTTACAGAAATATGAGGGAACAATAATAGCAGTTACGCATGACCGTTATTTTCTTGACAATGTAGCAGGATGGATATTAGAGCTTGACCGAGGGGAAGGAATACCATGGAAAGGGAATTATTCATCGTGGTTAGAGCAAAAGCAGGATAGGTTAAAGAATGAGGAGAAGAAAGAAACAGAGAGGCAGAAGACACTTCAGAGGGAGCTTGAGTGGATAAGGATGTCGCCCAAGGGGAGGCATGCAAAATCAAAAGCAAGAATAACATCATATGAAGAACTTCTTTCACAGGAAAAAGCAAGAAGCCAGAAAGACCTAGAAATTTATATTCCAGCGGGGGACAGATTAGGCGGAATAGTAATTGAGGCAGAGCATTTAAATAAAGCATACGGCGATAACATTTTAATAGAGGACATGAATTTTTCGATTCCACCCGGAGGGATAGTGGGGATTATAGGTCCTAACGGAGCAGGTAAAACCACATTATTCAGAATGATAACCGGGGAGGAAAAGAGTGATTCTGGCACAATAAAGATGGGAGATACTGTAAAGCTTGCATATGTTGACCAGTCGAGGGAGATACTGAATCCTGATAAAACGATCTGGGAAATGATATCGGGGGGAGAGGACATTATACAGCTTGGAAGCAAGCAAGTAAACTCGAGGGCTTATGTTGCCCAGTTTAATTTTTCCGGATCTGATCAACAGAAGAAGGTATGTGTATTATCGGGAGGAGAGCGGAACCGTGTACAGTTAGCATTAATGCTGAAAGCGGGGGCCAATGTACTGCTGCTTGATGAGCCTACGAATGATCTGGATGTAAATACGATGCGGGCGCTTGAGGAAGCAATTGAGAACTTTGCAGGATGCGCATTAGTAGTGAGTCATGACCGCTGGTTTCTTGACAGGATAGCGACACATATACTGGCATTTGAAGGAGAGAGCAAGGCGATATGGTTTGAGGGGAATTATTCTGAATACGAGGAAAAGAAAAGAGAAAGGTTAGGCACAGAAGCAGATCAGCCGCACAGGATAAAATACCGTCATTTAACAAGGTAGATATATGTTTAAACCAGGGATGTTAAACAAGTATAATTTCATTAATATAATTTCGGTTGCTATGGCCGGGGTTACGGGAGGATTATACCTATACACAATATACCCGTATTATTTCAACCACCCGATTACTTCGGCAATACTATACGTTATTCTTTTTTTTATGATTTGCGTTTTTGCGGGAAGGGTTAAACGTTCTGTATGGAATATGATTGAGAACAAGTGGTTTTATATTATTGAATCACTGATTTTCCTGGGGCTACCGGTGTACTTCATAATGCATGGATATAATAATTACTGGAATATAGCAGGAGTATTATTACTGGGTTACCTGATAATTTATACTTCTTCAAATGTACGGGAGAATATTATACGGCTGGAAGTTTTTCTAATATCACCGGTGTTCTATTATGGCATGATATTTCAGAGCAGTTTTTTTACCGAAGCAATATTTGCGATATCTTTTTTATTACTAATAGACAGGATGATCGATAAGGACAGAATAGACCATTACTTTATAATGTCGGCGGTAATTCTTGCATTCATAGTGTTTATTAATCCTTTCCTAGGAGTGCTTTTTATTGTTTTTAGTACATACCGTTTAAGACAGGGCATAAAGCGAGGGGTTTTATTTTTGTTAATAGCATGTGTTGCTTATTATTTTATGATATCATTACTGAAGGGCCAGGTTACAGTATTATCACTTCCGTTCAGTAACATATCAATCGCTATAATACTGCCATTAATTCTGCTATTAATTTCAGCAGTATATGCGGGATGGATAAGCAGGAATATTTACGAAGTATTGTTTTCATCATCGCTGCTCATGTTTATAACCGTTTTAATCTACAACAGTACTTTACAGGTTCCACGTGCTAATCTTCTTTCAGTTATTTATCCACTTTTTATTTTTGCAATAAGAGATAGCAACACAAAAGAATATATAGGAAAAATTCTTGAGGATTAGTCAGTTAACGATGAGATAAAAGACAGCAATTAAGACAATGGTAATTGAAGATACACCAATGGGGACCCAGACAGGGGCAATCCATGGTTTAGGAATAAGAAAAAGGAGATCCATAGTTTTAAGATCGGGGGGCCATTTTATTAATATGTATAGAGATATGTAATAAAAAAGGTCCCAGAAAGCAAACGTCCACAAGAAGATTACGGCAATTTCCAGCCAGGAATGTCCTACTAAATAAGATAATACAACAAGCATAATTATAGTAGAAGCTTCACGTGTTTTTTCAATAGTAAGATATCGTTCGGGGAAATTTTCCAGAACTTCCTTATTGGAGTAAGAATCGAGAAGTCCTATTGCTTTGCGTAAATAAAGGACAACCACTCCTTCAAGATGAGCCATAGCAATACCGAAGACGGCGAGCAATAATAATTTAACTAACATAGTACAAGAATAAAGGAACTTTTTTTATTTATTGTGTTCCATATAATTATCCACTTTTTGGTGCATAATCAATTTATCGGAATCACTAATAAAACTAGCATTTATTGAATTTTTCGTGATAGTGTAAATATCCTCTTTGGAAAGATCCAGGGCATTGGCAATGGCATTATAATTTTCGTTCATATATCCACCGAAATAAGCAGGATCATCGGAATTTATAGTAACAGCCAGACCGCGATCCATCATTTTCTTCAATGGGTGATTTTTAAGATCAGCGACAACTCTTAACTTATGATTTGACAGGGGGCAAATTGTAAGAGGCATTTTTAAGCGTACCAGATCATCAACCAATTTATCGTCATCGAGCGATTTATTGCCATGGTCTATTCTTGAGACTTTAAGGAGATCGAGGGCCTGCCGGACATATTCAGCGGGACCTTCTTCCCCTGCATGAGCGACCGTAATAAATCCTGCAGCCCGGGCCCGGTCAAAGACATCTTTGAATTTAGACGGGGGGTTTCCGACTTCAGCGGAGTCGAGTCCAACACCTTTAATCCAATTTTTAAAAGGGATAGCTTCTTCCAATGTATTAAAAGCCGATTCTATATCCATATCTCTCAGAAAGCACATAATCAGATTTGAGGAGATGCCTTTTTCTTCCTTTGCCTGGACTAACGCTTCATGAATACCGGAGATTATAGTTTCAAAATTTACACCTCGTTTGGTATGTGTTTGCGGATCGAAGAATATTTCGCAGTGGTGAACATTTTGAGAATGTATTTTTTCGAGGTAGGCATTAGTAAGATCATAGAAATCTTGCTGGGTTAGAAGAACATTAGCCCCCTCGTAATAAATATTGAGGAAATCCTGCAGATTATTAAAGGAATAGGCGTCCTTCAGTTCCCTAACGGAATTGAACTTGATACTTACATTATTTCTTTTGGCTATTTGGAACATGAGTTCAGGTTCAAAGGTCCCTTCTATATGAAGGTGCAATTCAACTTTAGGGATTCCATTGATGAAATCCTCGATTAAAATATTATTATTCATTTAATTTTATAATTCTTTGTTAATATTCAGACTCTTTCCTGGTAGGCAATATCCTGAAAAGTTATTGTAAATGCCAATCCGTTTTTAGATTCAATTTTAATTTCTCCCATAAGCTGCTCGATAGCAATATTATGGAATAGCTGCATACCCAGGGTATTTTTCTGCATCAAATCATACACATTGGAAATACCAATGCCGTTATCGGAAATTTTAAGTTCAATTGAATCGCCATTAAGTTTTGTAAGCTGCACACAAATATTACCTTTTCTCCCTTCCGGAAAAGCATGTTTAAAGGAATTTGAAATAAGTTCATTGATAATCAAACCACAAGGGACAGCTGTATCAATAAGGACGTTGATCGCTTCAAGGTTCAGATTAAAGGTAATCCTATCTTTTTCGGCTGAATAACTTGCAGCAAGTAGATATACCAGGTCGGTAATATATTCTTTAAGGTCGACCTTGGACAGGTTTTGTGACTGGTAGAGTTTCTGATGGACAAGAGCTATAGTCTGGATACGATTTTTCATTTCATCCAGGATATCAATCATTTGTTTGTCATTTATAGAAGCTGCTTTTAATCCCATAAGTGAGCTAATTACCTGCATATTATTCTTAGTTCGGTGGTAAAGTTCCCGAAGCAGAACCTCTTTTTCCTTTAGAGAAGCTTTTATAGTTTTATCTGCAATTTTGCGTTCTGTGATATCTTCAAATATTGTAATGAAAAATTCTGTAGCCGGGCTATACACAGATATAGCAAACCAACCTTTAAAGGCAGGCATATATGTTTCAAATCTTTCCATCTTCCCTGTCCTAGCTACCATTCCATAGATCTCGAATAACTCAGGATTAGTTTCTTTTACTCCCGGAATTAATTCGGTAATATTTTTCCCAATAACATTTTTCAGCCCTGTCATTTTTCCGAAAGCATTGTTCACCTGCAGATGGATAAAATCAGAGGGCTGATCATTCTCATAAATCATCCTGCAGAAAGCAAAGCCTCCGATCATATTTTCAAATAATGACCGGTAACGCTCTTCGCTTTCCCGGATAGCTTCTTCAACACGTCTTTGTTCAGAAATATCCTTAGTAAAAACAGATAATCCATCAGGGGAGGAATAAACGCTAACTTCAAAAGCAAAAGACTTTCCTTCGGATTGGAATTCGTTAATGAATGTCTTTGGCAATTTAGTCCGTAACACTTCCAAGTAAACTTTTTCTGTTTTATTCCCTTTTACATTTGGAAAGATATCATATATCGATTTGCCTAAAGCATCTTTTGCCTGAATGCCGGACATTTTTTCTGACGCTTTATTCCAATATGTTAATTTAAAATCCTTATCCACGGCGAAGAAGATATCGGTTATGCTTTCTGCCAGGTACCTGAATTTAACCTCACTTTCCCGAAGTGCTTTTTTAGATTCAGTTTCGAGGTTAAACTTTTCTTTATAGAATTTAGACTGTTGATTTTTCCATATATAAATAAGTGTAATGCCAACGATCAGAATGATAATTATACCAAAGGATACAATTAAAAGGGTAGTTTTCCGGAGAGGTTCAAGGGTTTCATCTAAATCTACTTTAGTTATCATCACCCAGTTTGTTCCGGGTATACCTTTAATATAAGACATCACCCGAACACCCCTATAGTCTCTGCCTTCAAATATTCCCCGATAGCCAAGAACAGCCTGAACGGAAGGAACTTCAATCATAGATAATGGGAGTTTAAAGTTAAGGGCAGTATTACTTTTGCCTCGTAGATCATTCAGAAATAAAACACTATCGCCATCCGGACGAATAATCAAAGTTTCAGCAGACTTACTTTCGGCAGGCCAAGTTTTAATAAGTGGGAAAAGGGCTTTCCTTGGATCTATTGATACAAGTAAAAAGCTGATGAGCTCTCCGTTTTTATTATCAGGGTACAAAAGGGGGATAATCAAATCCATACCAATGGGAATTTGATGGGAGGAATGGTGAAGATCTGTGAATTGGATTTGTTTTGATTTAAGGGCTTCCTCGAGAGATTGTTTTTCCCATGATTCAATTATTTGATTTGAACCTGAAGATAATTCAACCTTAAAATTTAAATTTAATAACGTCACTCTATCATAATTAATATCAACATTACTGCTTAAATATTGAATCCAGTTTTGAATTCTTGATTTAGCCATGCTGTTGTTATTATTAAGAAGCCAATCCCTGATATCGTTAATTAATGATTGATTAGCCTGAATATCAATAGCATCAACCATTCTTTCACTACGCCAACTAGTTATCTGATCAGCTTTTAGTTTAGATATATAAGTAAGGTGGGAAAAGATGTCGGATTCGTTTTTACCTAACTGGTTGCGATAGAAATAAAAGCCACTAATGATTATTAAAAATGTAAGGAAACAAAAAATAATTATTAGATTAAGCGGGGTTCCGGTTTCTTTAGCTTCAGACGACACGAAATCCCGTATTAAAATTATTAATAAAAATCCTTTTGACTTTTTTCAACAAAATACTTTCTGCGATTTTATTTTTTAAAATAAGCCTTTAAGAATAATAAAAAAAGGCGACTATTTTAATAAAAAACCAGGTTGTATGCTCCCCGTCAACCAGGAATAATCAGCCCATTAGGGTTGCTATCGCGGATGTATTTACGATATCATCAACGCTACATCCTCTGCTCAGGTCAAAAAATGGTTTAATTAATCCCTGAACAATTGGACCAACCGCTTCTGCTTTACCCAATCTTTGAGCAATCTTATAACCAATATTTCCTGCGTTAAGATCGGGAAAGACAAGGACGTTCGCGCGTCCGGCGACATTGCTGCCCGGGGCTTTCTTTTTCCCTACTGAGTCAACTATGGCAGCATCGAACTGTAACTCGCCATCTATCTGAAGATCGGGCCTCTTTCCCTTAGCAATCCTTGTTGCCTCGATTACCTTTTCGGTAAGTTCGTGGGTGGCACTTCCCTTGGTTGAGAAGGAAAGCATAGCTACATAGGGCTTTTCGCCAGTAAGCTTTTTGTGATTATCGGCAGTAGATACTGCAATGTCGGCAAGCTGGTTTGCATCGGGATTCGGCACCACAGCACAATCGGCAAAACTATATGTTTGTTCAGGGAATATCATCAGGAAAAAGCTGGATACCACGGAAATTCCTTCAGGCATTCCGATGCATTGAATACCTGCTCTCATTACATCTCCTGTAGAAGCGAATGAACCGGCCACACTTCCATCAGCCATTCCTTCCTTAACCATCATAGCAGCGAAGAAAAGATCGCGCTTTAATATTTCACGAGCCGATTCAATGGTTACGCCTTTATGCTTTCTCTTATTATAAAAAATATTAACATAGTCACTTAACAACTCGGATTTTTCAGGATTAATTATTCTGATGCCGCTGAGTTCAAGCCCAAATTTTTTAGTATCACTCCATATTTTTTCTTCATTTCCAAGTGTAATGACAGAAGCAATCTTGTATTTTAATAATAATTCTGCTGCCCTTAATATTCTTTCATCGTGAGATTCAGGAAGGACTACAGTTTTTCTTCTTTTTGAAGCGTTTTCCTTGATTTTGTCTAAAAGTTCAGATCCCATTAGAATTCTCCATATACAATAATTTGAAATTTTCGAATTCAAATTTACAAAAATTAACATCTTTAAATAGAATTTTAGTAAAAATGACACAAATGATAGGTAGGCATTTAATTGATTTTGGGTTCAAAATAACATAAATTCACTCTCTTAAATTTGCTATGATAGCTGAAAATATTAAGTCTTTGCATGACAGGATTGCTGAAAGATGCATTAAAGTAAACAGGAACCCCGCTGAGATAAAAATCATTGCGGTTTCGAAGAACTTTGGTGTTGATGAAATACTTAAAGCAAATAAAGAAGGTATATACGATTTCGGAGAGAATAAAGCACAGGATTTTGATTCAAAATTTGTACAACTGGGAAATAAAGTTACTTGGCATTTCATTGGTCATCTACAAAGGAACAAAGTCAGATTTGTAGCGGGTTGCGCCAATTATATCCACTCAGTTGATTCTCTTCAGATTGCAATGGAAATAAATAAACGGGCAGAAAGGTTAGATAAGGTCCAGAAGATACTGCTCCAGATAAAGACCTCTGCTGAAGAGACAAAATCAGGGATCACAGATGAAGCAGAGATAATGGATATAGTCAGTCAGTGTAGTGAATTTAGAAATATTGAACTTTCAGGTCTAATGACCATAGCCCCTTTAACTGAAGACAAGAAATTAATTAGGAATAGCTTTAACAATTTGAGTAAATTAAAAGACAAATTAACATCTAAAGGTATTGATATAAAAGAGCTATCCATGGGAATGACAGACGACTTTGAGATAGCTATTGAAGAAGGAGCTACAATGCTTAGGATTGGTACTGCAATATTCGGAGAACGTGACTATTAAAACAAAACGGGCGAACTATGAAATTTCCACCGATGAGTATTAAGCAGCAGGAGTTTAGTAAATCAGTCCGCGGTTATGACCGGGATGAAGTTCAGGCTTTTCTGGATAAACTTTCAGAAGAATTTGAGGCTTTGCAGAGAGACAATGAACAGCTTAAAAAAGAACTTGATTCTGCAAATATTAAATTAAATGAGTTTAGAAGAATTGAAAAAAATCTGCAGGATACACTTTTGAAGGCTCAGGAATCCTCAACCAAGTCGCTTGAATCAACCAGAAAGCAGTCCAATTTAATGGTAAAGGAAGCAGAAATAAAGGCATCCCAGATTCTTGAGAAGGCAAGGGAGAGCGCAAACGATGTGCGTAAAGCAGTTATTAACCTTAGAGAGGAAAAGGATCTTCTGGTTGCTAAACTGAAAGCAATAATAAGTTCTCAGGCACATCTACTTGAAATTAAAGTTGAGAATTCAGGAGAAAAAAAAGCAGGGGTTAATAAAATCGAGGGATCCAAACAAATCGATATAAATATTGAAGAAATTGTTAATAAAATCTTATAAGTATGAGTGAATTAAGAAATAAAATTAATGAGACTCTTTCGGTAATAAGACAATATACCAAAGAAGATTACACAGTTGGAATAATTCTTGGGACAGGTCTTGGCGGACTTGTTAAGAAAATTGAAATAAAACAACAAATTGATTATTCCAAGCTTCCATACTTTCCAATTTCTACAGTTGAGTCCCATTTAGGGAAACTGATATTCGGAAAAATAGGGAAAAAGAACGTCATAGCTATGCAAGGACGTTTTCATTACTATGAAGGATATACAATGCAGCAAATAACTTATCCTGTAAGAGTAATGAAGGCCTTGGGGGTTGAAACTCTCCTGGTTTCCAATGCTTGCGGAGGAATGAACCCTACATACAGAAGAGGAGACATCATGATTATGTCAGATCATATAAATCTCCTTGGTGATAATCCATTAATCGGGAAAAATGAAGACGAATTAGGTCCCAGGTTCCCTGATATGAGTGAGCCATACAATTATGAATTAATAAAATATGCAGAAGAAGTGGCTAATAGAAATAAAATTGCAGTACATAAAGGAGTTTATGTTGCAGTCCCAGGCCCTAACCTTGAAACTAAGGCAGAGTACCGATTTTTAAGCCTAATAGGTGCAGATGTTGTTGGAATGTCGACAATACCAGAAGATATTGTTGCAAACCATATGGGAATGAAAGTGTTAGGTATAAGCATAATAACCGATGAGTGCTGTCCAGAAACACTAAGAAAGGTAAATGTTGAAGAAATAATTTCTGCTGCTATGGCAGCTGAGCCTAAAATGACATTAATAATGAAAGAGGTTATAGAAAGAATATAATGGAAAATAAATCATTATATAATTATTTAACTCCTGTATTACTCGGCGTTTTGATGTTTGCCTCAAATTTTCTGAATACACAGATATTCAGTTTTGCTGAGCATAACTTTGCCGTGTGGTTTGTCCTATCGGTACTCTGCTTTGCATGCGGATGGTATATAAATAAGACATTCGGATGGCACTTCGGCGGTAAAGTAGTTTTTGCCACTATCGTTTCCGCGACAACAATAAGTATTATTTTGATTTCCTTCTTCAGGGACTATTTTGCCGCTAACCAATTATTAACTGAAAACCTTATTTTATACAGCCTGCGGAATATTACGTTAGGGGCAATGTCTTTTTTTGGTATGTCTCTTGTTGAGGTCTTATCAATGCAAAAACACTATGCAGTAACAAATGAGAAAATAAAGCTATATGATGACATGATAAAAGATGCAAATAAAGAAGCGGAGCTTGAAATACGTGAAGCAAAAATAACGGCAAAGAAAATAGTAAATGATGCCGAAGCCGATGCCAAGAATATTACCCTAAAAAAGGAAAGGATTGAAAATGAACTTAAGGAGTTTATCCAGATTGAGAAAGAATTAATTAAGAAATATGAAGATGCCGGGAAATAGTGAATGTTCAAACAAAATTTAGATAAAATAAATTATCCTGCGTTAGAAGAAAGAATTTTAAAATTCTGGGAAGAAAATAAGATATTTCAAAAAAGTATATCATCCAGGAATGAGGAGAGGCTCTTTACATTCTATGAAGGACCCCCGACAGCAAATGGAAAGCCGGGGATACACCATGTGATGGCAAGAACCATCAAGGATCTAGTCTGCCGTTATAAAACTTTACAGGGTTACAGGGTTGAAAGGAAAGCAGGGTGGGACACCCATGGACTTCCCGTTGAAATTGAAGTTGAGAAAAAACTCGGCATAAAACAGAAGAGCGAGGTTGCAAAATACGGGATTGAGAAATATAACCAGGCCTGCAGGGATTCTGTTTTTGTTTACCTGGATTTATGGGAAAAGATGACACACCGGATGGGTTACTGGATTGACCTGAAAGATGCTTATATTACTTTGAAGAATGAATATATTGAATCTGTTTGGTGGGCTTTAAAAACTTTATATAACAAAGGTCTAATATACAAGGGTTATAAAGTTGTTCCTCAGGATCCTAAAGCCGAGACAGTACTTTCTTCTCATGAACTTGCCCTTGGATATAGGGAAACCAAAGATCCATCTGTTTATATTCTTTTTAAATTAAAAGACAAAGATGAGTATTTCCTGGTATGGACAACCACACCATGGACATTGATTTCAAACGTTGCACTTGCCGTTGGCGCTGAGGTTGATTATGTAAAGATAATGCATAACAGCAAGAAAATTATTTTGGCTAAAGCAAGATTATCCGTTATTGATGGTGAATATGAGATATTAAATGAGTTTAAGGGGAAGACTCTATTGGGAAAGGATTATGACCAACTTCTTCAATATATTACGCCGGTTAAAAAAGCTTTCTTCGTTACCACGGCTGATTTTGTGAGTACTGAAGACGGCTCTGGCATTGTCCATATTGCACCTGCATTTGGCCAGGATGATTATGAATTATCCCAGAAGTATGATTTACCGATGCTTCAGCCAGTTACACGCGGCGGTTTGTTTACTGATGAGATTACTGATTTTAAAGGCCAGTTTGTAAAAGATGCTGATACTGGAATAATTTCAAAGCTAAGGAGTGAGGGGAAACTCTACAAAAAAGAAACCATTACACACTCCTATCCCTTTAGCTGGAGGCATGAAAATGTACCAGTTATTTATTACGCAAGAGAGTCATGGTTTATAAAAACTACTTCGGTGTCGCAACGGATGATTGAGCTAAATAAACAGATTAACTGGCAACCGTCTGAAGTCGGATCGGGGCGATTCGGGAACTGGTTGGATGAAAATAAAGACTGGGCACTTTCACGCGACCGCTTCTGGGCTACACCCCTTCCTATCTGGGTAAGCGATGACGGAGATATGTTCCCTGTCGGCAGTATTGAGGAGCTGAGAAAAGGATTTATCTTTGAAGGCAACAAAAGGATATCCCTTAAAGACTATAAGGATATAGATCTACATAAGCCTTTTGTTGATAAAATATTTTTTGAAAAGAACGGAAAGCTTTATAAACGTACGCCTGAATTAATAGATGTATGGTTTGATTCAGGAGCCATGCCTTTTGCTCAGTATCATTATCCTTTTGAAAATAAGGAGTGGTTTGAGAAACATGCATTCCCAGCAGATTTTATATGCGAGGGTATAGACCAAACAAGAGGCTGGTTCTATACCATGCACGCTATAGCAACGATGCTATTTGACAGCATCGCATATAAAAATGTAATTGTAAATGAACTGATTCTCGATAAGCAGGGTCTAAAAATGTCAAAGACCAAAGGAAATACAATAGATCCATTTGTCCTTTTTGACAAGTATGGTGCAGATACTACCAGGTGGTATCTGATAACCAACAGCCCTCCCTGGCGCCCGACACTTTTTGATGAAGAAGGGATGATAGAAGTTCAAAGAAAATTTTTCGGAACATTGATTAATGCTTATTCTTTCTTTGCTTTATACGCAAACATAGATTCCTTTGATTTTAAAGAACCAGAAATTCCATACACAGCACGTCCCGAGATTGACAGGTGGATAATTTCACAACTCAACTCACTTGTTAAGGAATATACGGATTTTATGGATTCTTATGATATTACAAAAGCAGCTCGTGCTATTTCAAATTTTACTATCGATCATCTTTCAAACTGGTATATAAGAAGATGTAGACGTCGTTTCTGGAAATCTGAAATGAACGCAAATAAGACATCAGCTTACCAAACACTGTACGAATGTCTGATAACTGTAGTAAAGCTTACTTCGCCATTTGCACCTTTTATTTCAGAAGAAATCTACAGGAACTTGAATTCAGTAACCGGAAAAGAGCATTCAGAATCCGTTCATCTTTCCAATCTTCCAAAAGAAGGGTACCGGGAACCAGAACTGGAAGATAAAATGGAAATTGCGCAAAGAGTTGTTTATCTTACTAGGGCTATGAGAGCCAAAAATAATTTAAAAGTTCGTCAACCTTTGAATAAGATGATGGTTTTTGTTGAAGATTCTAAACGGAAAGCCTTATGGAATATGAAAGATGTAATCCTTGAAGAAGTAAATATTAAAAACCTTATTGTCCTTGATGATGATTCCGGAATAGTGAGTAAATCCGCCAAGGGTAATTTTAGATCAATCGGCCCCAAGTTCGGAAAGAAGGTAAACTTAGTAGCTAATGCAATAAAGTCTTTGGGTAAGGATGAAATAATAAATCTGGAGAAAGGGAATAATATTAATTTAACGATTAATGGTGAAGTCTTTATAATTTCAAGAGAAGATGTTGAGATAATCAGTTCAGACATAACGGGCTGGGTAGTTGAAAACGAAGAAGGCGTTACCGCTGCAATTGATACCGAACTGAATGCTGATCTAGTTGCTGAAGGTTTAGCTAGAGAATTTGTGAATAGAGTGCAAAATATGAGAAAGGATGCAGGTTATAATGTTATTGATAAAATAAATATAGGCTTTACCGGAAGTCAGGAATTAAGTCAAGCAATTACGTCCTATATAGGATATATTAAAAATGAGACACTTGCTGAGAAATTATTGAATAATGATAATTTCGATAGTGGTTTCAAGCAGAATTGGAAGATCAATGATTTTGACTGTACTATTGGTATTGAAAAGGTAAATTCCTAATTTTTTAAGGAGTCAGATTATGGCTAAAAAAGCTACAAAAAAAACTGATATAAAAAAAGCGACTAAAAAGGCTGCCGTTAAAAAACCTGGTAAGCAGAAAAGCCCGAAAAAAACTGCTCCTAAAAAAGCTGGTGCGGCTATTGTGAAAAGTATTAAAAAGAAAGCGAAACCAATGAAAACTAATGATAATAAAGGGAAATTAAAGAAACCTATGGCAACAAAGAAAAAAATAAATTTAGTTGTTTCTAAGACTAAAAAACGAAAAGTAAGTGCCCCTGAAGTTGTTGAACCAAAGAAAAAATCAACTGCTCACATAAAAGGATATAGTAAAAAAGATCTGGAACATTTTAGAAAAGTTATTCTTGATAAAAGAGATGAAATAATTGAACAGCTTCAGAATTTGAAAGAGCAGATGCTTGACCCTACAACAGGTGAATATATAAATGAGAATTCCCCATATTCTTTACATATGGCAGAACAGGGAACCGATGCTATGGAAAGAGAAAAAACATTTCTTTATGCACAGCGCGAAAATAAATTTCTTGGGTATCTTGAGGATGCACTTAAAAGAATTGAAGCTGGAACTTATGGCATTTGTGTTGAATGTATCGATGAACCACAGCATCTTTGCGATACCTGCCCCCTTGTACCTAAAGCCAGACTTGAAGCTGTACCACACAGCCAGCTTTGTCTACCAATTAAACAAAGACAGGAAAAGAAATAGAATATGTCAATTAGATTGGCAATTACAGGACATTTTATTTGAGAGTACTATTTGTTTCATTTGCAGTTTTAATTATTGATCAAGTTTCGAAAATTTTTATTAAGGGATTTTCATTTCCTATACTCAAAGTTCAACACCAAGGTATGTACGAAGGACAACGCATACCCGTTCTGGGCAATTTATTTAATCTTACTTTTATTGAAAATTCCGGCATCGCATTCGGGATTAATTTCGGCATTGAATTCAAGTTCTTTCTTTCATTGTTCACTATTTTGGCAGTCATTGTCCTCATAATTTATCTCATTAAAATAAAGGAAAAGCCCCTCTCATGGCGTTTATCAGTTGCTCTGATTCTCGGAGGAGCGGCTGGAAATTTAATAGATAGGGTTTTTTACGGGGTATTCTATGGCTATTCAAACCTATTTTATGGCAGGGTAGTTGATTTCCTTGATATCAGGATATTTAATTTGCTGCTATTTAACAAGACTTTGGGAAATTATGTTTTTAATTTTGCCGATGCAGCGGTTACAGCCGGTGTTATATTATTATTAATTGCCTATAATAAAAAAGAATCGACTTCCGGCCTAGAAAATTACTTCGCGGACAATAAGGATGTAAATTGAGAGTTTTATTTATTTCATTCTTTTTAGTTATTACAGATCAGCTATCTAAGTTTCTGATAAAGGGATTTACCATCCCATTTTTGAAATTCCGTTATGAAGGAATGTTTCATGGACAGAGAACCAAAATATTCGGAGATTTCTTTCAAATAACATTTATCGAAAACCCGGGTATGGCTTTTGGGTATGACCCAGGTAACAGTTTAAAACTATATGTATCTCTTTTTTCTCTATTTGCAAGTATAGCCTTAATAATATATTTATATTCTGCAAGAAAGAAATCATTAAGCCTACGGGTTTCGCTTGCATTTATACTCGGAGGAGCAGTAGGTAATTTAATTGATCGGATGTTTTATGGTTTATTTTATGGGTATGCCCCGTTGTTTTATGGTCGTGTAGTAGATTTTCTTGACTTTGATTTTTTCCATTTTACCTTATTTGGAAGAACGTTTGAGCGATTCCCTGTTTTCAATTTAGCTGATGCTTCGGTAACAATCGGCGTTGTAATACTAATTCTTTTTTACAAGCATAACCAGAATGAAATTGAAAATTCAATGGCCGTCATTCCGCGAAATGCAGATCGAGGTTCTATTAATTTAAACAATGGGACTAAAAATGACGGACCTGATCAAGGAAAAAACATTTCGCTTTGAGATGCCAGTAGGAAAGAGGAAAGAAAGAATAGATCTTTTCCTAAGCACTGCAATTGAAAATGGCACCCGGAACAGAATTCAGAAATTAATCGAAGCAAACCTTGTTAAAGTTAACCAAAAATATATAAAATCCTCATATCAGGTTCAACCAGGAGACATTATTGATGTCACTATCCCTATTTCCCCTCGTCCCAAAGAAAACGAACCAGAAAATATTCCCCTTAATATTATTTATGAGGATGAATACCTGCTGATTGTAAATAAAGAAGCGGGTATGGTAGCCCATCCAGCATACGCAAACTACACTGGTACGCTTGTAAATGCGCTACTTCATCATATAAACAAATTGAGCAATTTAAATGATTTAGGACGTCCTGGAATTGTACACCGGATAGATAAAAACACAAGCGGTCTTCTAGTAATTGCAAAGGATGAATGGACACATGCACAGCTTGCATCTCAATTCTTGAATCATACAATTGAGCGTGAATACTGGGCTGTAGTATGGGGAAAGATGAAGGAAATTAGAGGTGAAATCGATACCTATATTGCCAGAAGCAAGCAGGACAGGAAGAAATTTACAACAAGCATATCTGAAGGAAAGCATGCGGTTTCTATGTACCAGTTAATTGAAGAGTATGAGTTTGCATCATTACTTAAATTGAATTTAAAGACAGGACGGACACATCAGCTGAGAGTTCATCTTTCAAGTATAGGGCACCCTATTTTTGGAGATCCTGCCTATGGTGGCAGAGAAATTATATATGGGACTTCCTTACCGAAAATGAAGAGTCGTATACAGAATTTACTTTACATTATGCCTAGGCAGGCACTTCATGCCAAAACCTTAGGGTTCATTCATCCCCATACTAAAGAATTGGTAAGATTTGATTCTGCCCTACCGGACGATATGAAAGAACTAATCGACCGGCTTAAATGTTAAATTTGTTTTACTTATTTTAATCACAAAGAATAAAAATAATTATTCCTATGCTTTATATCTATAATACATTAACAAAGAAGAAAGAAGAATTTATACCATTAAATCCGCCTTATGTGAAAATGTATTTCTGTGGACCGACCGTATATGACTATTTCCATATAGGTAATGCTCGTTCATTTATTATGATTGATATTATTCGGCGCTATCTGGAATTTCAAGGATATAAGGTAACTTTTGCCATGAATCTGACTGACGTTGATGATAAGATTATAAAGAAAGCAAATAGTGAGAATATAGATCCTGCGATAATTGCGGAAAAATATACCGTAGCGTTTATGAATGATATCAGAAAGCTTAAAATTAAACCGGCTGATCTTTATCCAAAGGCAACTGCACATATAGCAGAAATCATCCAGATGATAAAAACACTTGAAGATAAAAAATTTGCTTACAACATCGACGGAAACGTGTTTTATGATGTGAAGAAATTTAACGGATATGGGCGGCTAAGCGGAAAGAATATAGATGATCTTGAATCTGGTGCGCGAGTTGAAATAAATGAAGAAAAGAGAAACCCACTTGATTTTTCTTTATGGAAAAAGGCAAAAGAAGGAGAACCCTATTGGGAGAGCCCATGGGGAAAAGGACGTCCCGGCTGGCATATTGAATGCTCTGCGATGAGCAACAAACATTTTGGAGAAACATTTGATATCCATGCGGGGGGGAGCGACTTAATATTTCCACATCATGAGAATGAAATTGCCCAGAGTGAAGCTGCAAGCGGTAAACATTTTGTTAATTACTGGATCCACTTCGGTTTTTTGAATATAAATAATGAGAAGATGTCGAAGTCACTTGGAAACTTTTTTACAGCCAGAGAGATACTAAAAAAATTTTCAGCCGAATCAATCAGGATGCTTTTTGTACAGTCGCATTATGCCGGACCTTTAAACTTTTCCGATGAATTGCTAACCTCAGCATTAAAGGGGTTGGAAAAACTGACTAATCTGAAGGATTTAATCAGAGAGAATTTGAAACAGAAAGAAAGCGGAAGTATTATTGAGGTTGATTTTACCAAATACAAAAAAAGATTCGAAGATACGATGAACGATGATTTCAATACACCACAGGCTGTCGCAGTAATATTTGATTTTGTAAAGGAGATGAATAAAATTATTTCTGAAAATCCCGAGGCTGGTCCAGAATTTTATAAGAATGTGCGAAAGTTTCTTATTGATACTGCCCAGAATGTACTTGGAATAATTGATTTTTCTGAAACTGATATATTAGACGGTAAACTTGAAGAAGAGCTTATAGAACTGCTCATAAAACTTCGACAAGAAGCTAAGCGGGATAAGAATTACGCCCTTGCCGATAAGATTAGGATCGGTCTTAATGAACTTGGCATTGAACTTAAAGATTCAAAAGAAAAAACTACATTTAAAAAAGTGAAGTAGTTGTCTGATACAAGATTCAAAGATCCTGAAAAATCATATTTTTATTATCTTGGAAATGAAATTAAGATTGTTCAGTCGTTTGATCTTTTTTTATCCCAGCATAAGATATCTTTTAAGGAGGGACAATTACATATTGCCAGTCCGCATTCCTCAAGAGACGAAATTAAGTTCATATTTGATTCATGGCTTAACCACCTAGCAAAGAAATATATTAGAGCCAGAACCGAACTACTTAAAGATGGATATGGTTTCAAAATCAATAAAATTATAATCAGGGGACAAAGGACGCTTTGGGGTAGTTGTTCATCTAAAGCTAACCTGTCATTCAATTATAAATTGATGAAATATAGGGAGGAAGTGATCGATTATGTTATTATCCATGAATTATGCCATTTAAAAGTGATGAACCATTCGCCAAAATTCTGGTCTTTAGTAGAAACACACTGCCCTAATTTCAAATCCCTTAAAAAAGAACTTAAATCCCCCTAAAGGAGTAAATTCCAATTTTCAGAATATTTTTGCAACCACTATTTTACATATAGTTTTTTCAGGTGAAGTTATTTAAAATAGGATTATTGTTTTAAATTAATAATGTATTTACACATTGGCAGAGAAAACCAGGTTTTTATTTATTGATCTCCTCAGGGGATTGGCAATATTGGTAATGATTGAAGTGCATGTATTTAATGCATTTATTACTCCTTCTCTGAAAGAGACACATTGGTTTGGAGTTTTAAACTTTGTAAATGGGCTTGTTGCTCCCTCCTTCCTTTTCATTTCTGGTTTTGCGTTTATAATTTCTACACAGAATAAGCACGAGGAGTTGTCCAAGTTTGGTACTCTATTTTGGCGTAAAACGAGGCGAATAGGATTAATATTTTTACTAGGTTATTCTCTTCATCTTCCATTCTTTTCATTAGCAAAAACAATAAGGGAAGTAACCCCCCAACTGTGGATATCATTCTACAATGTAGATATTCTGCAGAATATAGCTATAGGACTTCTTTTCCTTCTTATTGCCAGAGCTATAA
The DNA here is from genome assembly GCA_031292455.1 of Ignavibacteriaceae bacterium. Lineage (GTDB taxonomy): Bacteria > Bacteroidota > Ignavibacteria > Ignavibacteriales > Ignavibacteriaceae > Fen-1301. Next base: position 55,212 of record JARLHC010000128.1, on the reverse strand, counting down.
TTAAATCCGATAAATTCTTCTTTAATTTTATCGTAATTTCGTGTGCCATATTTATTTTTGTATCCCCATTTATATGGGAACATGATTTCGCCCATTATTTGCCGCTTCCAATAGCCAGTTATTTTAATTCAGTTTATGGATCATTTTTCCCTCTTTTCCCCTGGATAGGATTTTTACTTGCCGGAGCTGTTTGCTCTATACTATTTTTAAAATCGCGTGAAATAAATAATGAGAAGAGCTACATAATGCAGGTTGCAGCACTTGGATTAATACTGCTTGCTGCAGGTCATTTTTATCTTTCTCCTATATTTCCGAAAACTTATACAGCCACTAAACCGCACCCAATGTTTTTTTTGGAACGTCTTGGATATGTCCTTTTATTTTTGAGTCTCAGCTGGTATTTCATGAAATTGCTGCCAACTAAAGGAATAATTATCATTGAGATGGGAAGAGAAAGTCTTCTTATTTATTATCTGCACCTTCAGATAATTTACAGAAAGTTTTTAAACGGAGAAAGCCTCGATTCGATTGCGGGGGGATCATACGGAATATGGCAATGCATATTCTATACCTTGACTCTCATCATATTAATGGTAATAGTTGCAAGTATCTGGGGAGGATATAAGAGACGACATAAAAAGGGGGCAAAATATGTAACAGTTGCTGTTGTGAGTGTAGCAGTTATTCTATTCCTCCTTATTCAAAACTATTAGACTCACCGGTACTAATAATTATAAAAAACCGGAAAGCTTAATTTCCGGTTTTTTAATTAATAAACAAAATTGATTACCAGATATTTTATTGAGAAGGCTGACATCGTTTTTTCCATTCCTCTCGGAATTTGGTCCTCTCTTCTTCTGACATGTGCATCCAATGATGTCGGTTATGACCCCACGGACCGAAATGCCCCCTATATCCCGGCCCGAAACCCCCGAATAATATTTTGGAAAGAAGAAGGAGTCCAATCGCTTGCCAGAATGATATCATCCCTATATGGAGAACATCGGTGAGAACACCATTCCACAACAGCATTACAGCACCCCCAAATACAACTATAACGGCAACTGCTATCAAAGTGATGAAAAACGCTTTTTTAATCCAATGTCTTTTCATACTTAACTCCTTAAATTATTTTTTTTACAATTTCTTCGTATAATACATGAAGTCTCTCTCTCAGGTAAACAACTGCATAATGTTTCCTAGATATAAGTGTTTTAATATTTTCACCTGATTCATCTGAGATTTCCTGAAAGGTTTTATTTTCAAGCTCATTAAGGACAAAAATGTTTCTCTGCGGTTCTGGTAATTCGGATAAGGCTGAAAAAAGCTTTTCCCAAAAAAGATTTTTAAGGTATATTATTTCAGGATCATTATTCTCTTCTATAAGAAGGACCTCCTTGAATTTGATTTCGCCTTCATCATCTTCATAAGAAATGTCCTCAATAGCCTCCGGCTTTTGCTTACGATAATGGTCAATGATCTTATTCTGAGCTACTTTATAAAGCCATGCTCCAAGTTGCTCAACAGGACCAGCGTCAAGGACACTTAACTGATACCATACATCCTGCAGAATATCTTCAGCATCCTCATTTGTATTAACCCTGGAGCGGATAAAACCAAATAAACGCCTGCCATATTCTTTTACAGATTGAACCACCAACTGACCGCTATGCGGAAATGTCGTAATTTTCAATGCTTCACTCATTATTATAGTAGACGAACAAGGATGGAAATTACTTTAATTATCTACAAATTTCATTTTACCAATCAACTAAAAAGTATATTCCCCTGTGAAATTTGCTTATAAATTTATTTAATATAGCCTATAGTCTGGGAAAGGATGATTTTTTGTTCCGGTTTAAGGTGCAATTTTTCAGAAAGAGCTTTCTTATCAATCATTGCACGTACAACAACACCAAATCCTTGTGATGCACAATATAAATAAACATTCTGAGCAATAAAGCCTGCATCTGCACCTGAATATATCATTTTATCTTCAGTGGAAGTCTTTCCCATTTTGGATTGATCCGAGACATAAACAAGATTAAGGGGAGCAGATTTAACAAAGTCCTGAACACCAGCCATACTCCGCAAATCAAAAGTTGAAACCAGCTCAAGCCTATTATCTTTAGCATTGTAGGTATATACACCTTCAGGAATAAACACATAAATGTCAATGTCCTGCCAGTTTTTTGCTGAAGGGGCAGTTCTTTTACCTTCATCAGATCGATTAATACCGAATGCAGCCCAGAGAAGATTAGCCAACTCCTGTTTTGGTATTGGGGTATTAGCAAATGATCTTGTCGACTGCCTAGAATTTAAAACCATCATTAAGGGCTTACCGATTTCTTTTTGAGGTAAAGGAAGTTGAATTATTTTATTCTGCTGGGCAGAAGATATATAATTAAAGCATAAGATAAATAAAAGCAAGAGATGATTTGAGTATTTCATTTTTATTTCCAGTGAAATAATTTGAGAATAAATTTACAAAACTTTGAATTAACAATGTATAAGGGTTTCTTATTATTATACTTTATTAAAGTTTGTCATCGTACTCCATTTTATCTTTTTTCTTATCAGATTTTCCGAAATGATACGTAACGCCGACATATATTATCTGACCATCACGTTGGCGGATGGAATAATCATACAGATCCGGAGTGTTTAAGGTAGTATTCTGTTTAAGGGTGTTAAATATATCCGATACAGTAAAAATCAGAGATACACGTTCGTTAAAAATGTCCTGTCTCAAACCGCAGTTAATTGCATAAGATGGACCGACTTCTCCCTGCGGGGTTAATCTTAAGGAACGGTAATTTGAGTAAACCTGGAACATCGTCGTTTTTGTAATATTGAAATTAAGACTAAAAGTACCAGCCCAAGAATATGCAGAAGAATTTATATTATATCCAAGATTTGTAGCATCAATCTGATCATAAAATCCGTTTAGACTTAATTGAGTACTAAAGAAATTGGCGAAAGAACCGGAGACAACAAGTTCGAGTCCTCCTGATTGATCAAAGTTAAGATTTTTTCGGGTAGTAAGCATAACAGAATCGTTATACTGTTCTGTTATTTGGGTGAACCTGTTGGATGTATAACGATAAAAAATTCCAGGGATTACTGAGATATTTTCATACTGTAACTGGCATCCAAACTCAATTGAGTGAATATATTCTGGAAGCAGATTTGGATTACCAGATCTAATATTACGCGGATCCTGATACTCAGGGAAAGGATTCAAATCTTCATCGTCGGGGCGATGAATACGTTTACTATAATTAAGTTGAAGACTGGCAATTGTGTTTATTTGATATTTAATATGAAGAGTGGGGAATAAATTCAAATAATTATTGGTTATTACAGAATCCAGACTTAACAGCTGCGGTTTCAGAATTGCCTGTTCTATCCTAAATCCGGACATAAAACTAAATTGTCCCATCTTATTTTCATATGTGAAGTAGGCGGCATTCATAGATTTATCAAGAAGAAAGTGGCTAGATTTTGTCATATCTCTTATTAATTTTTGCTGGGTATAGTCATAATATTCCACAGAGAGATCCATCTCAGACAAATTAAATTCACCTGAATATCCAGCTTCAAAGGAAGATTTCTCCGTCAGCTGGTTTTTATACTTTAAAGTTATTTCCTTTTTGTCATCATTCTGAATTATAGCATCGTTATCATCTTGATCAGGAATTGCAGGGTATCGATAAACATCAGTATAATAATTCTCTTCAAGCTCAGGAGCGTGAGATATTTTAAATTCAAATTCCAGATCGTGATCCTCTTTGCCGAAATTAAGCAGATAATTTAAAGTAACATCATATTCTTTTTGATTTTCGGGGCTGATCCTCTGCCGATCAAGATCCTGGGTTATATTATAAAAGGCATCTCTGTATAATTGTGCCGATATACCAGATCGTGTGGCATCCTGATAAAAATAGTTTCCTGCAATGCTTAGTTTATTATATTTGTCAAAATTATACTCTCCTCCGAGGTTAGCAAGATGCACTACCGGCCTTCCATGCTGATTTGTGTTTTCATTATAAAAACTTTTATTGCCGGCAGAATCAGTTTGATTACGTATATCGATATTAGAACGTGAACGGTCATCCTGACGGAATCCATAACTTCCGAAGATGTTATACCGGCCCGGGTTATAATTAAAATTCCAATTAGTGTTATACCTGCTTTTATTCCCAAGGTTGAAGGTAAGGTTACTATTTATCCCAGTACCAGTATTTTTCTTCAAGACTATATTGATAATTCCTGAAGTCCCATCAGGTTTAAAACTTGCGGAAGGATTTGTTATAACCTCAATCCTTTCAATTGAGTTAGCTGGCATTTCATCCAGTACTGCAGCACTACTTTTATCCATTAATGAAGATGTCTTTCCATTTATCATTATCATTACATTCTGGGAACCCCTGAGACTTACATTGCCATCAATATCAACTGAAACAGAAGGAATATTTTGAAGCAGGTCTCCAGCAGTACCACTTTTACTCATTATATCCTTCTCAACATTATAAATCTTCCTGTCGACTGAATTATTAAAGGTTTCTTTCTTGGAAGTAACTACAACTTCATCAAGATCAGCAATTGCCGATACGAGCACTATTGTACCCATATTTAATTTCCTTCCGGCATTGCTTAGCTTAATCCCCGGTTTGACAATTTCATGAAAACCAATACAACTGAGTTTAATTAAATAATCGCCGTCCGCAATATTAGTAAATTCGAACTTTCCACTTTTGTTGGTAGTGTTTACTTTAACTACAGAACTATCATTAGATTTAAGTAACAGAACATTAACAAAAGGAATTGGATTGTCCGATCCTTCATCTACAATAAGACCGTAAATGCTCCCGCTTTTATTCTGCGCAAAAAGAGTCGGTGAAAAGAATAGCATTAAAAGGAAAGAATAATATAATTTCTGCGCCATTATAAAAGCCAGCTCATTTGAATTAATGTATTAAGGATACAATTAAAAAAGAAAAATAATTAATTTAGTTAGCTTATATAATGAATTCTTATTGCAGAAAAAATCAGAATTATTACAGAATTTAATTATTTGTTACCATGCTCTTTATTTCCCTTTTCGTTTTCATGGCCTCTATTCATTTTATCATTTTCCCGCCTGATATTTTCTTTTTTATTTCCTCTTATTCCATCATTATTTCGTTTGATATGATTTTGGCCACTCTGCTGAATCCATTTATTATGCTCCGGATGTCCCCTTAGTATAAAATATTTTGAATCATGGCTATCCCGAATAATTTGTTGATCATGTTTTCTCTTGTATGGCATGAATTTATTCATATAATATTCATGTCTTAAATATGGCTTGTCTTCATTAATTACTTCTTTGTGCATTCTATACAGATCGTAGTTGCGAAACCTGACAGGTAATGAAGATCGAAATATCCATTTACCCCCCTCCCAGCAAACAAAACGTTTTGTCGGGACATAATAGAAAACATCAATATCGGGGAAATAATAATATTCTGCATAATCATATCCTACTGGTCCCCAGACAGGTTGGCTACCTATATTAATATGCATTCCAACATGCACTTGCGCTTCAGGAGAACCAAGAAATAGAAAAACAGCTATGGAAATTAATAACAGTCTCATATCCTTATCCTTTCGAGTTTTTGTTAAAATATAAAATCTTTCAATTAGACTATTTGATTATTTCTATGGTTTAACCTAAATAAAGCTACTTTGTTTCAAGTTCTATTATTTTTTTGATTAAACTAAAATTACTTCTGGTTATCTCTTTTGTGCTTTTATTCACCACTATCGGTACGACTTAATTTTTACTCACCTTTAATTTATTTTTTTACTTATATTGGTAGTAGCAAGCATGCCAAATGAGAAATATCACCCCTATTAAAGGAAGGAGAATTACATGAAGAAAGAAGTCGGTTTATGGATTGATCGCAGGAGAGCTGCCATTGTAACAGTCAAAAACGGGGACATGGAAATGAGGCAAGTAAATTCCGATATTGAAAAACAAGCAAGGTATTCCGGGGGAACATTAAATATCTCTGAAGACGATATTGTAGAACGAAGGTTAGAAAACCACCTTAGAAAATATTATGATGAAGTAATTTCCAACATTCAGGATGCTGAAGCAATCTTAATTTTTGGTCCTGGTGAAGCAAAAATTGAACTTAAAAAACGGATTGATGGGAAATCTTTCATAGGCAAAAAAGTTTTTATCGAAACAGAAGATAAGATGACTGATCGACAGATCACAGCAAAGGTTAAAAAACATTTTAACAAAGAGAAGAGAAATTAAAAGCAGATCATTTGTTAGGCAATAACCAGCGATAATCAAATATATCTATCTAATAAGAGATAGTTCCTTTCTGAACGTCGCGAAATTCAGGCCATTTTCAAGATATTTGATTAATTTTGGAAAAGCAGATTTAAATTTCTTTTTAAGGCAATATGCATCCGCACCCATTTCCCTAGATAATTCCGGGTAATCCTCATTATCACAATCACTTGTCATTAAAATTATAGGGGCATTCGGACGAAGATTTTTTAATGCTGAAATTTTATCCCCGCTATTTAATCCAAGATCAAGTACTATAATTCCAGGGTTATATTTCCTTATTTTTGCTTCCGCTTCCTCTCGAGAAAATGCGCAAACGACCTTAATTTTCATATCAGAAATGAGAAATGCCATTGAATCTGCCAGAAATTCAATGTCATCATCAATCATTAATACACTATTAAAGTCCATTTCATGCCTCGGAACAATTTATCCCACATAATTTATTTTATAACTTTTTATTAAACAATCAGGGAAAACCTGTTTCTCTGAACCAAATACCCCTTATTATCAAAGTAATTCAAATGTAGAAAATAAACTATCGCCTCAAGTCACTGATTTCACATAACACGTCAATTTGGGGACATATTTAAAGAATATGCTTATTATATTTATATATGAAACTAAAAGAGACAAAGTGACAATAGAGGCAATATTAGAAGCCTATATTTATAGGAATGAAGAAACCGGTTATAGTGTGGTTTCTTTGTCCGGGGGTATGAAAGCTGTTGGCATTTTACCCTCAATAAAGACAGGCGAAAAGCTCAAAATTACCGGACTATATGAAAGCCATCCCAAACATGGACCGCAGGTTAAAATTGAATCTTTCTCCATTATTTATCCAACAACTGCAAGTGCCATTTCAAAATATCTTAGTTCAGGACTAGTCAAAGGTATAGGGCATTCAACCGCTGAAAAGATAGTTGGCATGTTCGGGGAAAATACCATTGAGGTTATGGATAATGACTTTAACAAACTCCTAGAAGTAGATGGAATAGGAAAGAAAAAACTTGTCCAAATTAAAAAGAGCTGGGATGAGCAGAAAGCGGCAAAGGATATTATGATATTTCTACAAAAATACGATATATCTCCCGCCAATGCTTTAAAGATATGCCGCACTTATGGAAAAGATTCTATTAAAATAGTTCAGGATAATCCTTATCAGCTCACTTATGACGTATGGGGAATCGGTTTCAAAATTGCAGATACAATTGGTAAAAGTGCCGGATTTAATGAAGATCATCCCCAAAGGATAAAAGCTGGTATTATTTATGTGCTGAATGAAGCTTCCAATGATGGTCATATTTTTCTACCATTACAGGAACTAGTTAATAATTGTTTTGAGATTTTAAATGTAGACCTTTCTGACTCACTGCTCCTTTTTCGTGAAATGGAAGATAATGGTTTCTTGAAAATCGTAGATAATAATATCTATCTTCTGCAATATTATGAAGCAGAACGAAATATTGAAAACAAAATATCTGCAATTTGCAGATGTAATACTGATATTACAGAGAAAGAGCTAAACTCCATTCGGTTGACTTCCTCCAGGTATTCTGATGAACAGCTTGTCGCAATCCGAAATTCACTAATGAGTAAAATTTTTATATTAACAGGCGGTCCTGGGACAGGAAAAACTACTGCACTGAAAGGAATTATTGATTCTTTCCTCCATCTGGGTAAAAATATTATGCTAGCTGCACCAACTGGTAGAGCTGCAAAAAAAATGAGCGAAGTAATCGGTATTGAAGCCAGAACAATTCACAGACTTTTGGAATATAATCCGCAGGACCAGATATTCATGCGTGATGAAGACAACCCGATTGAGGCCGACCTGATAGTAGTGGACGAAATGTCAATGATCGACACAATGTTGATGAACAGTCTTGTTAATGCAATTAACCTAAATACCACATTAGTTCTGGTAGGCGATGTAGATCAGCTTCCATCCGTAGGTCCTGGAGATATATTAAATGACCTGATAAAGTCGAATATTATCCCTACTACTATGCTCTCTAAAATTTTCAGACAGGCAGAGGAAAGCGAAATTGTTGTGAATGCCCACAAGATAAATAAAGGAGAGTTCCCAGCCCTTGTAAATAGTGAGATTTCCGATTTCTTCTTTATCCAGGAAACAGATAATTCCAAAATCCCTGATATGATCGCTGAATTATGTACAGACAGACTTCCTTCTAAATATGGCTTTGATCCTATGAATGATATACAGGTTCTTACACCCATGTATAAAGGGGATGTGGGAGCTGATAATCTTAATTCTTTACTACAAACAGCATTGAATAGAAATGATATATTACTTTCACTTGGAGCAAAAAATTATAAGATAGGTGACAAGGTAATGCAGCTTAGAAATAATTACGAGAAGGATGTTTTCAACGGCGATATAGGATTGATTCATTCTATTAATATAGAGGACCAGAAACTGGAAATTAATTTTAATGGGAAAGTAGTTTCATATGAATTTCTTGAACTTGATGATATTACACTAGCTTATGCTATCACAGTCCACAAATCCCAAGGATCGGAATATCCATGTGTAATCCTGCCAATCTCTACTGCACATTATATCATGCTACAGAGGAACCTTTTATATACTGCTGTTACCCGAGCGGCTAAAATGATGATCCTTATTGGTTCTAAGCAAGCACTAACAATAGCGGTTGCAAATAAAAAATCAAGGAAAAGATATACATCCTTATTTAATCTTAAAATCTGCCAGAATAATTTATATTAGTATTACTTCCATTCATGCCTACGACCCGGAGTATATGGAGCGTCATATTTTTCCAGAATAAATTCAATTTCTTTTATATCCTCATCAGTAGATTTCAGCAAAGTTAATAAATCATTAAACCTACTGGAAGCAGCCTCAAAGTTCTGTATGAATGATTCAGTTGGTGCCGAAGTTGTACTCCATAACCCGGAGGTTATTATTTCAACCCGTTGTTTTATAGAAGTTGGAGCTGCACCTTCATATTTGGTTATGAGCTGATCTCCATTAAGTTTCCGGTTCAATTCGTCAAGTTTCAATTCCAGTGTTAAAATTTTTGAATATGTATCTATCGGAACTTTAGCTGATTCAAATACAGTTTTCTTCAGATATGCTAACTTATTAACCAATTCTGCACGCCAGGCATCAGAACCAGTTATAGCTCTGGTTAATTCGGCTACTTTTCTGTTAAATGCATCCAGCACAATTTTATCCTTTTCAGATATGTTTGCATTATACAGTCGTTTACAAATAAATTCTTTCGGTTCAGCTAATTGTGTAAAAATACCATCATCAAATTTTGATAGTGATACGGTATATTTTCCAGGAACCACAATATATCCTTTGTCTGGCTCATCCCAAGGAACTGAATTATCAAATGGAACTATTGAGACCGGAGTAAATACATCATACCGGAAATCCCATACAATTCTTCCAATTCCTTTTTTAATATCAGTTTTTAATTTTCTTACAACATTTCCTTTATCGTCAGCAATTGTAAAAAGTAAAAATGATTCGGGTTGCTCATTTTCCTTTTTTAAGGTATTGTAGGAAGGGAAATCAATATCTTCACCTTTCTTTTGCAGTTCCTTTTCAGCATCTCTTCTTTTATCCTTTAAGGATTTATAATCATCTTTAATATAATAAGTGAGCACTGCGCCTACGTCAGGATTAGGAGCGGTAAAAAATCTTGCCCCCATGAAAGCTATGCCGTTAAATCCAAATGGAGCAGAGGGAACAAACATAAGTGCATCTTTAATTGGAAATATAAAAGCTTCCTTCTGAAGAGTCTCTTTTGATAAATAACGCAATGGAGAATAATCGTCCAGGATATAGACTCCCCTTCCATAAGTTGATACAACAAGGTCGTTTTCATTTTGTTGAATCCTCAAATCCATAACACCAATTGCGGGCATTCCATTCTTAAATGATATCCATTCTTTTCCGCCTGTATTAGTATAATAAACGCCAAACTGAGTCCCAACGAATAAAAGATTAGAATCAACATAATCTTCTGCAATTGTATAAGTGCTGCCCTTTTCCGGAAGATTCGAGTTAATAGAAAACCAAGAATTACCACCGTTAGTTGTTTTTAATAGATAAGGTTTATAATCCCCATCAGAAAAATTATGACATGCAGCGTAGGCCACGAGCTTATCATATTTCGATGCAATGATCTGATGGACCCGCACATAATCAGGTAAATCTGAGACAGAGAGAGATTTTCTCCATGTTTTACCAGCATCGGTTGAATAATAGATGAGACCATCTCCTGATCCAACATATAATATGTTTTCATCCAAAGGAGATTCGGCAATTGTGGAAATCTGGGCATTACTCCCCTTATTTACCAACTCATCAATACTCCAACTTCTTCCCATTAGTTTCTGAAAGTTATCAGGAACTCCCCGGGTAAGATCAGGACTTATTTCTTTCCAGCTATTTCCCTGATCATCGGTCCGGAAAAGTTTATTGCTTCCGAAATACAACCTGTTATTGTTATGTTGTGAAATAAGGAGTGCCGCATCCCAATCGAAGCGATAGGCTGTATCGGTTAAATCATAAGGTTTAATATCAAGTTTTTCTCCGCTTAACTTATTGAATTTTGTTAATCCACCGTTTTGAGACTCCGCATAAATAATATTCGGGTCTTTCCAGTCAACCTGAGTTTGAAACCCATCACCTGCTAAAGTAAACACCCAATCCTGATTTGTTATTCCGCCCGAGCTAATAGTGCGTGATGGTCCGCCAAGACTGTTATTATCCTGAGTACCGATATAAACATTGTAAAATGGAGTTTGATTATCTGTTGTTACTTTATAAACTTCAGCAATAGGAATATTGCTTTTAAAGTCCCAGTTCTGCCCCTGGTCGTAAGATTCGTAAACACCGCCATCGCATCCTGATAGAAGATGTTTGTTATTATCAGGATCAATCCAAAGGACATGATTATCTACGTGTTTGTTTTTTTCACCTAAGTTAGCCCATGTTTTTCCACCGTCATTACTAACGTGAATAAAAACATCCATACTATAGACTCTGTCAGCTTCTTTTATATCACAGAATAATTTTTGGAAATAAAAAGGATATGCAGAAACATAGCTATTTTGTTTTGTCCAGCTAACGCCGCGGTCTGTACTCTTATATACTCCCTGTTCTTTTTTTGCTTCAATAATAGCATATAAAATGTCAGGATTAACAGGTGAAACCGACATACCTATACGTCCCACATCCTCTGATGGAAGACCTTGTTTCATTTTCTCCCATGTTGTTCCGTAATCAATACTTTTATATATACCGCTCTCAGGGCCGCCGCTAATACCCGTGTATAAATTTCTCATTCTCTGGTGTGCAACGGCATAAATTATATTTGGAAATCTTGGATCCATATGGACTTCATAACAGCCGGTATACTTACTTATGTACAGAACATTATTCCATGTTTTCCCTCCGTCTGTTGTTTTAAATATTCCTCTGTCTCCTCCCTCTCTCCTCAGCGGACCCATAGCTGCTATATAAACCTGATTTGAGTTCTTTGGATCAATGGCAATTCCCCCAATATGTTCTGAATTCTTAATCCCCATATTTTTCCAGCTCTTGCCACCGTCTTCACTTTTATAAATGCCATCTCCGTAAACGACATTATTTTGGTTTCCATTTTCACCTGTACCAGCCCAAACCACATTTGGATTAGAAGGATCAATACCTACAGATCCGATTGCATATGTTTTTTGATTATCAAAAGCAGGCGAAAATGTTATTCCGTTGTTCATGGTTTTCCATAAGGAACCGCTCCCTGATGCAATAAAATATTCTGAATGATCTACAGGGTTGACAGCAATATCTATTACTCTTCCTCCCGTTAATGCCGGTCCGATGCTTCTGAATTTGAGACCTGATAAAGGAATATTCTTTAGGGAGTCGGGTGATGACTTAGAATTCTGCGCAAACAGATTTGCAGGATTCATTAATACAAAGACTGTTATTGCTGTTAATATAATTTTTTGCATCTGAGTAACTTTTAATATGTTAAGAATTTCTTTATAGAATAAATTAAGAAATAGTTTTGAACAATGATAGTAATATGGCTTAACTTTTACGATATGCCTGATTTTTTCTATGTATATTAGTTAGATTTATTAAAATTCAAAATAAGTTATACACTATAATATTTATCAGAGGAATAATAAATGAAAACTGATTTAGAGCTCTACGAGACCCTATCGGAAGCTATTAATGGTTTATTTTATCAAACTGAGTTAGACTATCCTTTTGAAGTTTTCATTTGGGAGAATACAAAAGAGACAGCAATAGATAAAACGGAAATACTTAAACGCACTAAGGGTTCTCCAGAGGATAATATAGAAGAGTTTGATTTTAATCACTTATTTTCTACACCCACTATGGAGCAGGATTGGCATACATCTGAAGATAAAGAACGAGTTGCCCGCTTCAGAAATCTTGTTAAAGTTCTTAAAGAAAACCTGACTGATATAAAAGTATTCCGTAGAGGGAGAATATATATCGATGTCTATATTACCGGGAAGGCACCATCAGGAAATATAGCCGGGATATCAACAAAACAAATGCAAACTTAATAGAATTGACGGGGATTAGGAAATACAGAGGCTTAGTTGAGATATAACTATATAACCATGCCTGAAATCGTTTTGAAACCGTATTTTTTAGAAAATAATTAAGGTCAAAAAGGAAGTACTATTATGGGTCTTCTTCATAAGTTAGCATATCGAGCATTTAGTGCGAGGGCCTTTAAAATAGTGCATGCCCTTAGTTAAGGGCATGCATAAAGCTCAGAAATTAATTATTTCTATTGTGTAGGTCCACTATCCACAACAGATTCAATTACTGACTGTATTGAAGGGGAAACATTTGAAAAGAAATCAAATCCAGTTAAAGATTCGATATAATCAACGCTTACTCTATAAGTACCCCAACTATTGAATGGGCCATTATCATTATTCATAATAACAGCTATGCATCTGGTACTTGTGGTAACGCGGGAAACATCATTAGTTCCGGCAGGCAGAACCATAATTACTTTCCATGTTTTTGCAGGGACAGTAACTTTTCCGCCTGCAATAGTTGATACAACAGTTCCATTAAGATCTGTTCCACCGGCGCCGTAACCGCCACTGATAATGTAAAGTACATTACCTGCATTTGCTAATGTGCGTTCGTATGTCTCAAGAGCTTCCCAAGGACCACCATTATTATTCTGGTTCTGTGGAATCATATTTGTCATTACAAACACAGCATCATTATTAGCCTGTGTATTAATACGATCTGCGGATGGACACATATGTCCGCGTGAGAAATTCGAACCGGTATAATCACCTGTAACTACATGATACCATGCCGAAGGTAATGTTGCATCCGGAATAAAATTATCTTTTCTTACGCCAGGTCCGTTGACCCATGTTGAATTAACCTGCCAGCTTGTCCAGATTGGAATTCCTTTATCTCTGTCATAGGCAGCACAAAACTGCGGTTTATCCAATAGATAATTATGTGGATTATTTACATCAGTTGTCGCACCGCTTGGATTTCCCATTGTGAGGTTGACGTTACTTGAAACTGTATAAATAGTAAACGTTAGCCCTGATGAGGTACCACCACCTGGTGTTGGTGTGAATACGGTTACAGTTGCAGTACCTGCAGTTGCAACATTAGCAGCTGGAACAGTTGCATTTAGCTGAGTAGCAGAAACATAAGTTGTGGTAAGACTTGTCCCATTCCATTTAACAACTGATGATGAAATAAAACTACTCCCTGTAACTGCCAAGGTGAAAGAAGAACTTCCTGTTGCCGCAGATGAAGGACTCATCGAAGTAGCAGAGGGAACAGGGTTATTAGTTGAAGTAATTGTAAATGTTAGTCCTGATGAAGTGCCTCCTCCGGGTGTTGGATTAAATACTGTTACTGTAGCAGTTCCAGCTGAAGCGATATTAGTTGCAGGAACTGTTGCTGTAACCTTAGTAGCGGAGACATATGTAGTTGTAAGGCTTGTTCCATTCCATTTAACAACAGAGGAAGAAATAAAATTGCTCCCATTTACTGTTAAAGTAAATGAAGATCCTCCTGCTGCTGCAGAAGTAGGACTTAAGGAAGTAGCTGCAGGAACAGGGTTATTGACCGCATAATCAGAAATTGTTATATCGTCAATATTTGTTCTGTTGGAGGTGCCATCCGTTTTTTTAATCTCAAATCTGATAGTACCTGAGATGTTCACTGTGAATGATGCCGTCTGCAGTGTAGTTGAAGAAGTTGTTATGGTTGAGCCAGTCTGTGTCCATGTAGACCCGCTGTTTGTAGAATACCATAATTGCCAGGTAGTTGAAGCATCCGAACCATACATGGCATGTTTGATAGTAACAGTTGATGCACCGTTGGTAACATCAAACTTCATCATGATTATACCTGAGTTACGAATACGGGCAGAAGCAGTTCCGTTTTTAACGTCACTGGTGCTAGTCCCGATGAGAGCGTCGCTCATGTTCCAGACACCCGTCCCCAGGGTAACGTCAGCAGCAGCATAAGCTGTCTTGGATCCAGTCTCAAAACCTTCAGTAGCCATTGACTGTGTAGTCATTGGTATAATTGATTTGGTTTGAGTTACGTTAGTTCCAGGCTGGTCTATGAGAGTGTTTGAGGATTCTTTACATCCGGAAATGAACAGAAAGGAAATAGAAAATATCAAAAGAAAGTACCGCAAAGTGTTTATCATTGCTTCTCCTTTATAAATATTTAGGAATTGTGTTTAAGAACACATAAACATACCAATTTATTTTAAAACATCCACAAACTTTTTTACACGATTTATATCTACAGGGTTATTCCATTTACCGTCAGTTTTAAAATATGAACCTATAATGAGAGCATCGCAATACTGCAAATAATTCAGAACATTATCTTTTGTAATACCCGACCCGGCAATTATTGGGATATTAACAGCTTCTTTTACATTGCGTATTTCTTCAAGAGAAGGTTTTTTGCCTGTTGCGGTTCCAGTTATAATTACTCCATCACTCAAAAAGAATTCAGCTGCTTTGGCGGTATCCGTTATATCAGTGTCATCCGTAATAGAATGTGAACTGTGTTTCTTTTTAATGTCCGTAAAAATTGAAATATGTTCAGCTCCGATCTGTTTTCTATATCGTAAAATTTCGCCGGCATCAGAGTTGAAAAAACCTTCATCAGCAACATGAGCATAAACAAATCCTTCGGCTCTAATAAAGTCACCCCCTGCAGCCAGGGCAGCCCCCAATGCCTGTTTATTTCCTCCTGCAAGTACCTGTATACCAGAAGGCAAGTTTGAGATATTTTTTACTTCATACAGCAATATGCTCATTATAGATGTAATCTCAGGACCGGCATTGCGGTTTAAATAAGGAACATCGTGCATATTTTCGATCATTAGAACATCAATGCCGGCATCTTTATATAACAATGCTTCAGACTTAGCTTTTTTAATAATTGTCTTTATATTTCCGCCATATTTTGGTGTTCCGGGCAACGCATCTACATGTATCATAGCAATGATAGGTTTTTCCAGGTTCAGAACTTTCATAAATAACCACTCCAGATTAATTCAATAAATAAATATTATAAGCACACTCCCTAATTCAAGAAAGTCTGATTAACAAAATAACTAAACTAATGCATCTTCAGGTTCAGGTATCAATACAGGCTCTCCTTTTTTAATAACCTTTCTCCATTTAGGGACGGCGTCGATTAAAATAGCAAGAGCACAAAACATTATAATTCCTGTAAGGGAAAGGTTGATTATTCCCTGTATTAAAGTAAGAGGATTAAACAACTGGGGGTAATAGATATTAACTATATTTTCGGTTCCTGCAGTAAGGGTAATAATAAAAATAAAGACCATTGGAATTAAAGTAACCCAGACATAACGGGCTTTTCCATTATTTATTATATAAGAAGTCCCGATTACAAGGGCTATTCCGGCAAGAAGCTGGTTTGCAGTTCCGAACATAGGCCAAATAGTTGCAACCGTTCCCGTATAAATAAAGTAACCCCAGGCAAAGACAATAATAAAGCTGGCTAACAAATTTCCAGGAAGCCAGTTAGCCCTTCCGAAGGGTTTATAGATTTTCCCTAAAGATTCCTGAAGGACAAACCTGCCAATCCTTGTACCTGCATCAATAGTAGTTAGTATAAAGAGGGCTTCGAACATGATGGCGAAATGATACCAGTAAGACATAAGGTTCTTTAATCCGGGAATCGAAGAAAAGATCTGTGCCATTCCAACAGCAAGAGAAACAGCGCCTCCAGTTCTTCCGGCAATCTTTTCTCCCACCTGTGCCGATAGATTAGGAAGATCCGATGTGGTAAAACCCATTGCATGAAGCTGTGGTAAAATACTTTGTAATTTATCAACCGGCACATTGATCATGAAATAATCTAATGGAAACAGGCTTGCAGCAGCTATTAAAGCAAGGATGCTGACCAATCCTTCAACCAGCATAGCGCCTGCAGCGATTGATTTAATATGACCTTCCCTCATAAGCATTTTAGGCGTAGTACCGGAACTAACCAGAGAATGAAAGCCGGAAATGGCCCCGCATGCAATCGTTATAAATAAATATGGGAAAAGAGTTCCCGGAATGACAGGTCCGCCTCCGTGGACATAATTTGTAAAGGCCGGCATTTTCAATGTTGGAGCAACAACAATAATACCTACAGCGAGAAGGGCAATTACCGAGATTTTCATTATTGAGCTTAAATAATCTCTGGGGGAGAGTAGGAGCCAAACGGGCAGAACTGATGCTAAGAATCCATATCCAGCAAGGAGCAGGGTTAATGTTTTATGATCGAAAGTGAAAAATGGTGCAAGCGCAGAACCCGGAATATATCTTCCTAAAACAACGCAGGTGAAAAGAACAACAACACCAAAAACAGTAGCTTCTGCTGTTTTCCCCTTTCTTATTTTAAACATCCACAGCCCCATAATGATTGCAATTGGGATAGTAGCTGCTATAGTAAAGGTTCCCCATGAACTTTCTGATAAAGAATTAATTACTACCAGACCTAAACCTGCCAACGCGATAATAATAATTATTAAAACCGCTATGCTTGTGGTTATACCACTGACCTTTCCAATTTCAGTTTTTGCAATCTCAACAATAGATTTGCCGTCATGGCGTACGGAAGCAACCAGAATTACAAGGTCGTGCACACCCCCAGCCATAACAGCCCCAACCAACATCCAAATAAAACCGGGAAAATATCCGAACTGAGTAGCAAGTACAGGCCCGACAAGCGGACCGGCGCCTGCTATTGCGGCAAAATGATGGCCGAACAGGACCCACTTGCTCATAGGATAGAAGTTTTGCCCGTCATATAATTTATTTGAAGGGGTTATTCTTTTATCATTAATTACAGCAACCTTAGCAGCTATAAAGCTATAATAAAATCTATATGCTAATGCAAAAAAGATAATTGCGATTATAATCAGGGGCATTGCATTCATACTAAAAACCTTTCTTAAATATTTAATGCAAATCAAATTTATCTTTTCTGGCAGTCTTTATCAAAATATCGAGCAAGCAAACAAGTAATATTAAACCGGGATGACCGGTGCAAAATTTTTTCAGTTGAGGAAATAGCAGATAAATATTAATAAAGCTTGACAAATACACGGAAATTTTATAGTTTATTTTTGCCTGATAATTCCTGTGGAAAGCAAAATTCCCCCAAAGTACTGCTCGCTAAAAGTAGTCTATTTGTCGTTTAACAGCCGAGTTTGAGTTGCATCTTCCATAATAGAAGATCAACATTGGAATATATCGTAAAATTGGCTGTGCATTCAAAATTAGCTTATTCGATTAACGTAAAAGCAAATCATTTAGATTATTGCTTTAAGAGATTCAAAATTAGCAGTAATTGTTTTATCAAAATCAGCTGTAGTGTGAGCAGTTGAAATGAAGACAGCCTCAAACTGCGAAGGGGCTAGATAGATACCTCTTGCAAGCATTTCATGGAAATATTTTCCAAAAAGTACAGTATCTGATTTAACTGCAGCCTGAAAATTATTGACATTTCCTTCATTGAAAAAAAGTGTCATCATTGAACCTGAGCGGTTAATGGCAAAAGATTTATTAAGCTTCTTCATATTATTCCTAAAACCATTTTCCAGGTACGCCGATTTCTTTTCCAGCACATCATATACTTCGGGATGATCCTTTATATAAGTTAATGCAGCGTATCCTACGGCCATAGCAAGAGGGTTACCGCTCAATGTACCTGCTTGGTATACTGGACCGGCAGGCGCAACCATTTCCATAATTTCTTTCTTTCCGCCGAAAGCACCGACCGGGAGTCCACCTCCTATAATTTTACCGAAAGTAATCATATCGGGCTTAACATTATAGATCCCCTGCGCACCCTTTTGCGAAACGCGGAAGCCAGTCATTACTTCATCAAAGATCAAGATAATTTTTTCTTCATCACAGATTTGTCTAAGTTCTTTAAGAAAGTTATTATCAGCAGGGACAACACCCATATTACCAGCTACAGGTTCAATAATGACAGCGGCTATTTTATTTTTATTAGCTTTAACTAATCGCTTAACAGAATCAATATTATTATAATCGGCGAGGAGTGTATCTTCAGCATTTCCTTTAGTTACTCCAGGGCTTGTAGGAACACCTAATGTTAATGCGCCTGAACCGGCTTTTATTAGGAAGTAATCAGCATGACCATGATAGCATCCTTCAAATTTAACAAATTTTTCTTTTCCTGTATAGCCGCGTGCAGTACGTACAGCACTCATGGTTGCTTCAGTACCGCTGTTAACCATTCTAACCATATCAACGGATGGGACAAGGTTAGTTATCAGCCTGGCCATTTTAACTTCAAGTTCAGTCGGGGCTCCGAAGCTGGTACCATTTTCAATTGATTTCAACAATGCCTTTTTAATGAACGGGGGATTGTGACCGAATAAATGGGGGCCCCAGCTTCCTATATATTCTATAAACTCATTTCCATCAACATCGTAGATTTTTGAACCTACTCCTTTCTCTATAAAGAGCGGATTACCTCCTACTGATTTAAATGCTCTGACTGGGGAATTAACGCCGCCGGGAATTATTTGTCTTGCTTGTTCAAATAGTT
This sequence comes from Ignavibacteriaceae bacterium, assembly GCA_031292455.1. Taxonomy (GTDB): domain Bacteria; phylum Bacteroidota; class Ignavibacteria; order Ignavibacteriales; family Ignavibacteriaceae; genus Fen-1301. Next base: position 35,701 of record JARLHC010000128.1, on the reverse strand, counting down.
TTTTGCTTTTATTTGTATTCATGTTCATTATACTAATTATTATCAGTTGATGTTAAAAATATAGGAATCCGGCTTAATAATCTATATCATATTCCCCGCGATCCAGCCGGTTGTCCATGCCGCCTGGAAATTAAACCCCCCAGTTAGGGCATCAATATTCAGAACTTCACCCGCGAAGAATAGGCCTTTATGAAGTTTGCTTTCCATGGATTTGAAATCAATTTCGTTCAGGCAAACTCCACCGCAAGTAACGAACTCTTCTTTGAAGGTGCTTTTTCCGTTTACATTAAAACTGCTTTCAGCCAGTTGCATAGCAAGATTATTCAAAAGAGATCCGGAAAGGTTATTCCACTTTACATCTTTATTAATACCGGTATGTTCAAGAAGCCTTTGCCATAAGCGGATAGGTAAGGCAAAGGGCGAAAAGGAATAAATGTTGCTGCTAATATTATTTATTTTGACCTGATTTATTTGTTCTTTTACTGATTCTGTACTAGTACCCGGCAGCCAGTTTATTAAAATTCTGAATTTATAATCTCTTGCATAAAGTTCTCTTGCACCCCATGCGGATATTTTTAATATTGCCGGACCGCTCATACCCCAATGTGTAATTAATAAAGGTCCAGTTGATTTTAATTTAGTTCCTTCTATTCTAACTTCAGAATCCGGTACAGAAATTCCTGAAATCCCTTCAATCCTATTATCTTTAATATTAAAAGTGAACAGAGAAGGGATTGGAAATTCGATTTTATGTCCCAGATTATTAATAATTTTCCAAATAGAATTGCTGCTTCCTGAGCAGATTATAACGGAAGTAGCTTGAAATTCTTTCCCAGAAGAAGTAATATTCCAATTCCCTGAAGAGGTTTTCTGAATGTTAGTGACTCGGGACTGAGTTAAAACTTTAATATTGTTGCTTATAGCAGAATCAACCAAACAGTCAACAATGGTTTGGGAATCATTAGATGCTGAGAAAATTCGACCGTCAGGTTCAGTTTTTAATTTTACTCCTTGCCTTTCAAACCATTCAATTGTATCCCCGGGATTGAATTTATAGAATGGTGAAAGTAACTCTTTTCCTCCGCGGGGGTAATATTTAACCAGTTCTCTAGGATCAGTACAGGAATTAGTAACATTACATCTTCCTCCACCGGAGATTTTTACTTTGCTTAAGACACCATCCCCCTTTTCCAGAATAATAATATTATTCCCCAAGTTCTTTTCTGCAGATGCAATAGCGGCAAAGAAGCCCGCTGCTCCCCCGCCAATTATTATAATATTATTTTCTTTTTTCATCACTATTCAAATTTAATATAAATGACTAAACAAATTATTATTTTAATTTATGATTAAATTTATTCCACTTGGCGGAGCAGGCGAAATAGGTGCAAACTGTTATTATTTGGGTATCGAAGGAACCGGTATTTTGCTCGACTGTGGTATGCATCCTCAAAAGAGCGGACTGGATTCTCTCCCAAACTTTGATCTTATAAAAGATCTGCCAGTTGATTATGTACTCATTTCGCATGCGCACATGGACCATATCAATTCACTCCCCTATCTTGTACAACGACATCCATATATTAAGATAATTACAACCCCTCAAACACGAGCTATTGCTGAACTAACATTGCATAATTCTGTATCAATATTCAGGGAACAGCTTGGTGATCATTCTTATATGAAATTGTATTCTCATGAAGAGATTGATTTGCTGATTCAATCAATTGAATACAGATCGTACGAGGAAGTATTTGAGCTTAAAGGATATAACGGATTAAAAATAATTAAGGCTTCTTTCCATGGCGCAGGTCATATACTTGGTTCTGCAGGAATATTGATCGATACCGGAGAAGAAAGATTGTTTTACACCGGAGATATTAAGTTAAGCAGCCAATCATTAATTGATAAGGCCAGGCTCCCGAAAACCAAAATCGATTTGCTTTTACTGGAGACAACATACGGTTCCACCGATACCAGGGCAATATTATCCTGGAGTATGGAAGCAAATACTATAATTTCGAATGGAGGATCAATTCTTATACCGGTATTCTCTCTGGGGAAGCATCAGGAAATACTTGCTACAGTCTGGAATCTTATGCAGAAGGGAACTTTAACAGAGACTGATATTTATACGGGAGGAATCGGAACAAAGATAAACACTGTTTATGATTACAACCGTTATAATGTAAACATGCTAGATAAAGAATTTGTTCTTAAAAATATTTCACAGAAAAATCTTTATGATATTACAAATTATGAAGAGTTTTTTAAAAGCCCTTCCATTGTACTTGCTTCAAGCGGAATGATGCTGGAGAGTACCGCTTCTTATAATCTTGCAAAACATTGGTTAAAAAATCCACGTTCTGCTATATTTACAGTAGGATACATGGAGAAGAATACGCCCGGATATAAAATTGCAAATGCATCCAAAGGTGATCAAATAAGGTTGTCTGAATTATCTGAATCTGAAATTGTAAAATGCCAGATACAATGTTTTCGATTTCCTTCACATGCATTCAGGGAAGATTTGATTGAAATAGTTAATAAACTAAATCCGGGAAAAGTAATATTGGTTCATGGTGATCCACTATCAATTGACTGGGTTGGTGAGCACATTTTGAAAGAATTTAGGCACATTAAAGTTTTCAGCGCAGAAGCCGGGAAGGAATTAATACTCTAATGCATAATGTCCTTTTACCTGACTATAATTTCGAAAGCATTTCTTTCTCTTTTTTGGAGAGTCCTAGTATAGTCAACTCATAGGATAAATCAATCCACTCGTAAATATATTTGTCTGGAATGCTCCCATCAAGAACCACAGTATTCCAATGTAGTTTATTCATGTGAAATCCAGGAGTTACCGAATCATATCTTTCCCTTAATTCAATTGCAAGTTCCGGATCGCATTTTATATTTATACTAACCGGTGGTGTAAGATTTGATAGAAGAAACATTTTCCCCATTACTTTATAAACAGGCGTATCTTCATTAAAGGGTAATGTTTCAGTAACTCCTTTTTTTTTCAAACAATAGCTTCTTACTTTTTCAAGATCCATGTTTACCCTGCTAATATTTTATTGCATAATTCCAAGACATCTTCATATTTTATTGTGTTTATATCCCCAGGTTCTGATTTTAATGAATATTTATAATTTCCTTTGGGAGCCCATTCAAATTCATTGGTTGGCAGCATAAGCGAAATTTGATTAACACTTGTCATTCCTGCAATATGCATGGGACCAGTATCATTCGTAATGTAGAGATTTATATGCCCCAAAACTGCTGCTAATTGTAAAACTGGCATATTTTCAGCAAGACTGAATTTAATTTCCTTTCGTAATAATACGTCTATTATTTTATTTGTTATTCCTTTGTCGATTTCCCCGCTGGTAATAAAGATATAATTATTATATTTTTTATAGAGATCTTCTATTAATTTTATAAAGTTATTTGTATCCCATATATGAGTTATCTTACCCGCTCCAGGATGGAAACCAATAATGATTCTTTTATTATCAGGAAAATTTTGATACATAAAATTATTTGCTATATTCTGATCTTCCCGCGATAAATTTAACCTGAACTTATAATTAATATCCGACCCTCCGCACCCCGCTAATTGTGCTATTTCAATGTTTCTTTGCGTCTGATGTACATTGTTTTGGGACCAATAAAAATCTTTTTTAATGTTTAGGAGTCTGGCAGCCGGATTCTTAATACCATCAATGCTTTTAACTCCAACTCTTAATTTCGCACGCGATAAATAATTTATTATATGAGAGGTAGTGGAGATCTTCACAGTGGAAGGCACGATACCAAGGTAATATTTTTTATGCCACAGTTTTTTATAGAATTGATAAATTGAGTTAAAAGAAGTCTTATCATAAAAAATAACCTCAGCAATAAAAGGATTTATCTTCTGAAATGGAATGGGATAATTTGTCGGGGAGGCTACTAAGGTTATAGAAGATTCCGGATACTTCTTTTTAAGAGCTTGATATAAAGGAAGAGAGCAAAGCATATCTCCAATTTGGTTATGCCTTCTCACAACCAGAATATTCATAAGATTGTTTTTTATTTCTGTATCCTTTTCCGGATTATTATTGTTAAAGAACGCGATCCTATTTCCCTTTATTTATAAATTATTTGTTGGTTCTATCCAGATACTTTGCTGCATCCTTTGCAAAATAAGTTAAAATCATATCAGCTCCTGCACGTTTAATTGCAGTTAATGATTCCATCATGATCCTTTCTTCATCAATCCAACCATTCTTTCCGGCGGCTTTTATCATTGCAAATTCGCCTGAAACCTGATAGGCAGCAGTTGGCATTCCGAATTTTTGTTTTGCCTGATAAATTACATCCAGATAAGGACCTGCTGGTTTTACCATTATTATATCTGCGCCTTCTTCAATGTCTTCTTCGATTTCTCGCATCGCTTCCATGCTATTCCCCGGATCCATCTGATGAGATCTCCTATCGCCAAAAGCCGGTGTAGATTCGGCCGCTTCACGGAATGGCCCATAATACCCGGAAGCATATTTAGCTGCATAACTCAATATAGGAATTTTATAAAAACCTTTCCCGTCTAGCGCCTTCCTTATTGCTCCTATTCTTCCATCCATCATATCTGAGGGTGCAATAATATCTGCTCCCGCTTCAACATGTGAAATTGATTCTTTAACAAGAAGTTCGACTGTTTCATCATTTAAAATTTCCTCACCACCCAACACGCCGCAGTGGCCATGGGATGTATATTCACATAAACATACATCCGTTATAATAAGCAGATCTTTAACTTCTTTCTTGATTGCTTTTACAGCCTGCTGGATTATCCCATTCGAATCATAAGCCCCTGAACCTACTTCATCTTTATGATCTGGGATTCCGAATAGAATAATTGCCGGTATACCAAGCGAATAAATTTTTTTACACTCTTTAACAATTTCATCTACCGACATCTGGTAATTACCCGGCATCGATTTGACTTCTCTTTTAATATTTTTGCCGGGGATTACAAACAAAGGATATATGAAATCATCCTTGGTTAGTGTGGTTTCGCGGATCATATTTCTGATAATCGGGTTATACCTTAATCTTCTTAATCTTTTAGTCGGATAAAGTGCCATTTTATACTCCTTTGCTAATAATTTGAAAGGTTTTTAATTTTATTCACAATTTTCTCTGAATTTTTAATACAATCCCCGACTGAAATGCCCTCTCTGTAATTTCCGGCAAGCAATATTCCCGGATTTTCCTTTTCGAACTTATCAAAATACCTTTCATGTTCTACATAACCTATGTTATATTGGGGGATAGCTTTGGGCCAAAATTTATATGAGACATATAACGGCTCTCCTGTAATCTTCATTAATGACTCAAATTCATTTCTTACTTTTTTAATCAATAGTTCTTTATCATAACTTACAATTTCAGGATCCCTTGCGCCTCCGATAAAAAGAGTGAAGGATGCTTTATCTTCAAATGCGCGGTTAGGGAATAGAACTGAGCTCCAGATTGCTCCTAAAAATGATTTCTTTTCTTTTGCCGGGATCAAAAATCCGAATCCATCAAGTACTTGCCCGATATCTTTTTTATCATAACCAAGATATAAAACTAATACCGGGGGGTAATAAATTTTATCTAAATGACCTGCCAGATCTGAATCAAATCGGCCGAAAAGAATTGACGCTGAATAAGCAGGAATTGTGGAAACAATATAGTTGGATAATATGGACGAAGTTTCTCCGGCATTGGATAAATTAATTTTATACCCGGTGGAAATCTTTTCCACTGAGTTAACTTCAGTATTCAAATGAATTTTTTCACCAAGATATTCTGAAATTGCTTTGGGCAATACTTGCATCCCATCGCTAAATGAATACATTTTTGCATCTTGTTTTGATTTTTCTGGTCTGTTTTTTCTTTCCTTTATGCTTTTAATAGTTCCTTTAATTAACCCGCCATACTTCTCTTCAAGAGCATAAAGTTTAGGAAAGGCAGACTTAACGCTTAAATCTTCCGGATTTCCGGCATAAACACCTGCCACAAAGGGATTTATTGCATAATCAAGAAATTCCTGCCCAAGTCTCCTTTTTACAAAATCAGCAATACTTTGATAATAACCATCATTTGAACGCCCTATAAAGGGCTCGGCAAAAAGCCTTAATTTCCCGCTTCCTGAAAATAATTTGGTCTTTAAAAGACTTTTGGGATTCATCGGCAGAGGATGTAGTAAATCATTTCTTAAAATGTACCTTTTGTTCCCTTTCCGGTTTGCATAAACAAACTGATCAGCAAGATTTAGATCCTTTACCATTTGTTCAATCAATGGAGTTGTCTCAAGTGCGCTATTGGGTCCTCTATCAAACAAATAGCCTTTTTCAAAAAAAGTTTCAATCGATCCGCCCACTTCATTTTTTTTCTCAAGGACGGTCACTTCAAATCCTTCCTTATCTAAAAAGTAAGCAGCGGTTAATCCTGAAATTCCGGCTCCGAGAAGGACAATTTTATTGTTCATTAATTGCACTTTCATTAAAAATTATACGGTCCTTGAATACCTGGCTGTATCCTCTTTCCTTTCGTTATAACCATCAAAGTTCATGGCAATATTCCTGATAAGCAGCCTGCCCATATCGTGAATGGTGATCTTATCTTCAGAAATGGAAACTAAATTATCCGCTTCCATCTCTTTAAGGTTTTTAATTCCCCATGCAAAATATTTATTAAATTCTATATTAAACTTTTTTTCAATTGATTTTATATCAATTTCAAAATCGCACATAATTTTCATTATAACATATCTGCGGAGTATATCATCTTCATTTAGTTTGTATCCTTTCACAACAGGAAGGATTTCATCATCAAGAGCCTTGTAATACTCTTTTTCTGTTTTATAATTTTGCGCATATATATGCTCCAATTGACTAATACCGGTTACCCCCATGGCATAAAGGTCGGCTCCTGCATTAGTGCTGTAACCTTGAAAATTCCTGTATAGCTTCTTTTCTTTAAATGCAACAGCAAGTTCATCATTCGGCTTAGAAAAATGGTCCAAACCAATAAATACATACCCTGCCCCGGTTAATTTCTCCACAGTCATTTTTAGAATTTGAAGTTTTTCTTCAGGTGAAGGAATATCTTCAGGGTGAATTAGCCCCATATGTTTTTTCATCCATGGTACATGAGCATAATTGAATACTGCAATCCTTTCCGGGGAGATATCTATTATCCTATCAACCGTATCAGCAAACGAGTTTACAGTTTGGAATGGAAGTCCATAAATAAGATCAAGATTAATGCTATGAAATTTTAGTTCTCTTATCCAGGCAACTGCCTGTCTGATAATATCTTCAGGCTGAATCCTGTTTACTGCTTTCTGAACCTTTTCATTAAAATCCTGGACACCCATACTGATTCTGTTAAAGCCATTAAACCTAAGAGCTTCAAGATGTGCTTTAGTCAATCCTCGCGGATCGATTTCACAACTATTTTCTGAATTTTCTCTAAAATTAAACGAAGCTTTTATATAGGAAGCGAGGTTTGCTATTTCATCTGGATTTAAATGCGTAGGTGTACCTCCACCCCAATGTAGCTGAGCCACACGCCTATCTACTATCAGATAACTTCTAAGCATATCCATTTCTTTTTTCAAATATGCCTGATATTCTTTAACCCTGTCTCGATTTCTTGTAATTATCATATTACAACCGCAAAAATAACAGAGTGTATCGCAATAAGGTAAATGAAAGTAAAGGGAAAGATCCGGAAGATTTTCCCCATAATTAGTCTTTACGATTTCATCAAGATAGTTTTCATGTTTAAAGTTTTCATTAAACTGGGGTGCAGTAGGGTAACTGGTGTACCTCGGTCCTGGCTTATCATATTTTCTGATTTTTGTCAGATCAATTTCAAACATTTATTATTCCTTTAATGCTACTCTCTTTCTTATGATAAAATAGGCTCTCTTTTTTTACAAAATTAACCATTGCTTTAGCATTATCCGGATCAACATCTGGTAATATGCCATGACCAAGGTTAAAAATATGTCCGCCTCCATTTCCATATGATTTTAATATCTTAATCACTTCTTTCTTAATTCTTTCCTTATTTGCATAAAGTATAGTCGGATCCATATTCCCCTGCAACGCAGTTTTTCCTTCCAGTATATTTCTTACTTTTCCAATTTCAATAGTCCAATCCAAGCCTATAACATCAGCACCAATTGAAGCAAGTTTTAAAGGATTATAGTTAACCCCTTTAGCAAATAAAATTATCGGTTCATTTTTTTTCTTAATTAAAGAAATGATTTTGGTAATATATTGAAGAGAAAATTCTTCAAAATCCCCAGGCGATAATATCCCTCCCCAGGTATCAAATATCTGGATGGCATTCACACCTGACTCAATTTGAGCAGACAGATAATCTGCTACAGCTTCAGTAAGTTTATTAAGGATTTCATGTGCTAAGGCAGGATTATCATATACCATCCTTTTAACAGTTGCAAAGTTTTTAGAACCACTTCCCTCTACAATATAGGTTAATAAAGTCCAGGGTGATCCGCTGAACCCGATAAGCGGGACCCTTCCATTCAATTCTTTTTTTGATAAAGATATCGCATCCATAACAAAAACAAGATCTTTCATAGGATCTATTCTTTTTAATTGCTTAACATCCTCTCTGGTTCTGATGGGATTATGAAACATCGGACCTTTTCCTTCGTGCATTTCAAAATGCATTCCCATTGCTTCTGGAATTACAAGGATATCTGAAAATATAATTGCGGCATCAACCTCAATAAGATCAATAGGTTGAATCGTTACTTGAGCTGCCAGCTCAGGAGTTTTGCACATTGTTAGAAAATCATATTTTTCTCTTATAGCCCTATATTGCGGAAGATACCTCCCCGCTTGACGCATTATCCAAACAGGTGTGCGATTGGTTTCTTCCATCCGGCAGGCTCTTAAAAATAAATCGTTTTGTATATTCAAAAATGCTCCTTATTCATGCTAAAATAATTAACTGTCGCTTTTGCAAGTCCCTCAATAGTGTATTCTTCTGGTATAATATTTACTTTTAAATTCCTGTTTTCAACTGCCACCCTGGTGGTCGGTCCTATAGCCGCTATAAGTACACCTGAAAAATAGAGTACCGGATCAGTGATATTTAATATTTGTAAAAAATTTTCAAAAGTGGATGGACTTGTAAATATATAAAGATCCGGTCTATTCTTTTGTAAATTTTCAATATTCGGTGCAATACTTGTCTCCGATGGAATTGCTACATTGTATACTGGTACTGATTTTATGATTGCTCCCAATTCCTCTAAACCGCCTGGTAATTCTTCCCTGCCTATAGCGGATCTCGGTATAAATATAATTTTTTTGTTTAATTTGAATTTAAGTAACTCAGAAATGACTCCCTCACTACTAAAATTATTAGGAACAATGTCCAGGGGAATACCATATTTTTCACAGATTGCAGAAGTTTTGGTTCCGACAGCTACAACCTTTATATTCTTAAAATTTAAGGACGTGTTCAACTCTTCAAGTCGCTTACTGAACATTTTAACAGCATGGGCTGATGTAAAGATTATGAAATCAATTTTATTCTTATTTAGAATAAATTCATCAAATTGTTCCCAGCTGTCGGGGGGGACTATGTCAAGAGTAGGAAAAGTTATCACCTCGGCTCCTAACTGCGTAAATATTTTTGCCGATTCTCTGGATGTTTCTACTGCTCTTGTTATTACAATCGTTTTATTTCGTAATGGGAGAATTTCATCATTTTTAAATCCATTATGCAATCCACGTAATACAAAATCATAAATTTTTTCTCTTTCCATTATTTCTTCGTACTCATTCAACCGCTGTCCTATGCCGCGAAGGACAGCCCCATAAATACTTCCAAGGATAAGATCTACGTAAAATTCTTCGTCGATATCCCTGAATATTCCTTCAGATTTACCCGATTTTATTATTTTTCTTAATATTTCCTTGAGATCTTTTTCAAGATCAATTAATTCTGAACATAATACATTTTCAGCATTTAAAGATTCTTTCCTGTATATCAGAAAGAAATTCTGATACTTGATCATAAACATATAAAGATGCAGTATAAATTTACGGAGTGAGTCAAGGCTGCTCTGGGGTTCGTGAATAATTTCTTTTAATGATTGGTTAAGATTCTCCATTTTCCCTTTCATTATCGAGAAATAAAGCTCTTCCTTTGATGAAAAATAATTATAAACCGTCCCCTTCGCTATTGATGCAAGCTTGGCCACTTCATCCATCATCACTTCATGATAGCTCTTCCGGGAAAAAAGCATTGATGCAGATTCAAGTATCTTTTTTCTCTTACGATGTTTACTGTTTTCTTTTCTTGTTTCGGAAGTCAAGATCATATCTTAAAATTTTTAATTAACATGCCAATCGTTCATGGCAAGTACAAGTCCGGAATTCGGATCTATAATAATTTCTTTCCCGAATCCTCGAAATCCTTCAGAGCTTTGTAATTCTGATTCAGTTGAGAGTATATGCCAAGTGTACTGTTTCAATTTAGCGTCCCATATAAAACCTCTTTTCCATGGTTTAATCCCTTTTTTCAGTCCATTATCTATTGCAATTTTAATTGCATCATCCTCTGTAATCTTAAAATTGCACCCTTCCTCAATGCAATTTGGAATTCCTATAATATCCCTGTCTTTGACTACATTTCCCAGGCTGTCAACTGAAAACTGTATTACTGTATTTACATAAGGTTTATCTGGAATAATCAATCTGTAAGTAAGAAAATAATATGGAGGTGTGAACTTTGTCCTCACAAAATCTGGAGAAATGTATTTATCAAAGAACTCATTACCTGTTCTTTGTTTGATAAATTCATTCGCCTTACTTAATAAATCCTTCGGCACTAATGTCTCTTCCTCTCTTGAACATGAAGGACACCTGCAGGCGTGGAGAAGTAAACTCATCAATATAATTAACAAGATAATGGTTTTGGAATCTGTTTTCATTTATTCCTCACATTATTATAAATTTCATCCAGAATTTCTTTCGCGCCGGCCTTTAATAATTTCCTGCCAAGTTTACTACCCAATTTTTCAGGATAAGATTTACTTCCTCTTAATTTACTCCTGTAGGCAAGCGACCCGTCAATAGTCCCCACATATGCATCAAGATACAGCCCGTTTGCCTTCACCTCTGCATATGCTCCAATCGGAACCTGACACCCCCCCTCAAGAGTTCTTAATAATTCTCTTTCAGCTGAAACTGCTGAAAGGGTGTTCTCATCGTGGAAGGATTTTAGTATCTCCAGAACAGACTTGTTATCTTCATAAACCTCTATGCCTAAAGCACCCTGGCTTACTGCAGGAAGAATTTCCTCTTTATCAATTACCGATGATATGTGTTTACTTAGTTTTAATCTTTCGACACCTGCGCGAGCAAGAATAATTCCATCCCATTTTGATTTAATAAATTTATCTACTCTTGAAGGGACATTACCTCTGATATCCACAATTTTAATATCAGGACGAATATGGAGAAGTTGGGACATCCTTCTTAAAGATCCTGTGGCTATTATGGCGCCTTCCCGGATATTAAAAATTGTGGTTCCTTTTTCCCTGGCTATTAGAACATCTTCAACCGCATGCCTCTTAGAGACAGCTCCCAGTATCAGTCCGGCAGGAAGTTTTGTCTGTAGATCTTTTAGACTATGAACAGCTATATCAATTGATTTATTAAGAAGTGCAACTTCAAGCTCCTTAGTGAATAAGCTCTTGTCTCCTATCTTGGACAAGGCAATATTAAGAATCTTATCCCCCTTTGTTTTTACAACCTTGATATCGACAGTAATATTTTTATTATTTTTTTCAAGTTCCGACTTTACAAAATGAGACTGCCATATTGCTAGCTCGCTCCCCCTGGAACCTATTATTATTAAAGTTTTTTTCAACATTAGTCCTTAACTAAAAATCTATTCTTTTTCTTCTTTGTTGTTATGGTTTATTCCGAATATATCCCGTAATACATTTACTTTTACTGCTGTTTCTTCGGGAGTTGTTCCGAAATCATTAATTTTCTTCAAACCTACTGTCGGCTGATGAAGTATTTTGTTTATAATCCTTTTTGTTATTATTTCAACTTTTTCCTGATCTTCGGTTGAAAACCGGTTTTTATTTTTTCCGACTTCTTCAGCTCTTATATTCTCAAAATAGTCTCTTAGGTCTTTAATCGTAGGGGCAACTTCTAGTGAGTTATACCATCCTATAAAAGTATCTATTTCTTCATCAATTATTTTTTCTATACGGGGAATTTCAAATTTCCTTTTGGAGAGATTTTGTTCAACAATAATATTTAATGAATCGATATCATGATAAAATACATAATCTATCTCTTTTACCGACGGATCAATATCCCTTGGGATAGCAATATCCATTAATACCAATGAAGTATGATTCCTTTCCTTCATGGTATTTCTGATGTCCTCTTTTGTAATAATTAATTCGTCTGCACTTGTAGCACTTAAAATTATATCAAATTCGTGCATTTTCTCTTTAAATGTATTGAACGGTAATGTTTCAAAATCCAGTTCCCTTGCTATTTTCTCTGCACGCTCCAATGTACGGTTAGTTATAACAAGTCTCCCTATTCCCCTGTCTTTAAGATGTTTGGCCGCAAGTTCTCCCGATTCTCCGGCTCCTATTATAAGAGCACTCTTTTTGGAAATACTAGAAAATATCTTTTCTATTAATTGAACAGCAGCATAGCTGACTGTAACTGCGCCTTCACTTATCTCAGTTTCTGAAATTGCCCTTTTCCCTGTTTTAGTTGCAGCATCAAAAATTCTTTTCATCAAGACACCTGCAAACTGCATCTCTTCGGAAGTCTGAAAGGCTTCTTTCACCTGATGGTAGATTTGGTTGTCACCTATTAAAAGTGAATCAATACCCGAAATCACTTTGAATAAATGTTTAATTGCTTCCGAGGAAGCAAAGGTCTGAAAATTCTCCGGTTTAACTTCCTTATTGTTTTTATATTTAAAAATAAAATTCTGGATGTCCAGAACATCAAGTTTCTGGTCTTTGGGAATTCCATACAACTCGGTTCTATTACATGTGGATATGATTAACCCTTCAGAAAATAACTCTTCTTTAACACGATGAATTAGATTTTTAATTTCATCGCTGTTTAGATGAAATGCTTCCCTTAATTCTACCGGGGCCGTATGATGATTTATTGAAACTGCAAGTATATTCATCATATTAATAAAAAGAATGAAAACTGGAAGAAAGAAAATTGGTGAACATAGTAGAGAGAATAGCAATAACAAACCCTATTATAGATAAGAATACCACTTTTTTCCCTCTCCATTTACCAAATGTTTTACTCAATATCCCTATTCCATAAAGTGCCCAGACCGTGAATGTCCCTATTAGTTTCGGATCTGTATAACTGTAATTTGGAAACGCTTTAGGAAGCCATATTATCCCTATCACGATAGCCATTGTCAAAAGAATAAAACCAATAACTGCCGAATAGTAACTGAGCGTCTCCAGAACTTCTAAGTTAGGCAGCCTGTTAAATATTAAACCGAATTTGTTCAGCTTTATATCCTTATAAAGCGTCAAATATAAAAAACCATATACGGCAGATATGGTTATACCCGAGTACCCGACTAATGCACTAAATACATGTACACCTAAAAGGTTGCTTCGAAGAATTTCCTTTACAAATGTTATATCATTTATGAAAAGGGACGAAATAACCTGAAATATAATTGAAATAATTATTATGAACGGACCAGTTCCTCTTATGTCGGTTACAAGCTCAAGTATGAAATATGAAAAACTGATAGAAAATGCAAGGACTGTGAATATTTCAAATACGTTAGTTATTGGTGGGTGGCTTAGAAAAATTGTTCTCACCAGTAAATAAACTACATGAAATAGAAGTGTTAAAAAGAGGAGCACTCTTTTCGAATTCGTAAATCTCTTTTCCCCCTTCCAGAAATCATAAGCATAGATTCCAAATGTTCCGATATAAAGAAGCGGTAAAAGAACGTTAAGAATAGTAATAGTGTAACTCATATGGCTCCTTGACTGACTGATGGGTATAAAAATATATAATTATATGTTGTGCTTCAACGATAATATGACTTTTCGGTCAGTAAATATTTTTGCCCTTATGGTCTATATTATTGAAAATTTAATAGAAATTAACCCAATAATCTGTAAGCTTTTTATTTTTATAAACAAATTTTGCACTAAAAAATTTTTCGTTATAGAGCCAGGGGATAAATATCCGGTCCCCTTCCCATAGATTTAATGAAAGAATCTTATCATTCGGAATCCATTCAAGGTGCCCCTCATTTGAGTTTATAAGTTCTCCTTCAAATTTATCAGCAGTAAACAGAAAAACATACCAGTCATCTTTTCCATCAAATAGTGGGAATGTAATAAATCCATGCAACTTAGGAGAGTAAATTTTTAATCCTGATTCTTCCATTATTTCCCTAATCACACATTCCTCAGGTGTTTCATTTGGATCAAACTTCCCTCCTAATCCATTCCATTTCCCTTCGTGAATATCATTTTTTTTTGTTATCCTATGCAGCATTAAGGTTACTTTTTTCTCTCTGTCAATTATATAGCATAAGGTAGCTAGTTTCATTAAATTTCCTGTTGAATTTATAATTTGAGTTTTGTTAATTAACTAAGATAGGATATTTGTTTTTAATATCGTTAATGAAAGACAAAACTAAATATAAATAATTATTTATTTGGCACTTTGAAAAAAAATAGAAATATTTAGTGAAGTATTAATTTATTATTATGTCAACTTTAAATCACAACATAGTAAATTTCATATTCTAATTTTCAAATAATAAATTTAAGAAAGGCAAATATGACTGAGCTAAATTCCTATGAGAACCTTTTCGAATCTGGTGAAGAATTTGAAAATGAAACTCCTGAAATTATTAGCCTTTACTCTCCGAAGAAAAAGGATGATGATTTTGATGATTTTGACGAAGACGACCTTGACCAAGATAGTGACGATTTGGAAGGTGAAGACGAAGAAGACGATTTTTATGATGTGGATGAAGAGGATGAGCCGGTTTCCGAAGAACCCGATGAAGAAGAATTCTATGAAGAAGATTTTGACTTCGAAGAGGACGATGACGACGATCTGCTTGACGAGGATGAAGAAGGATTCTAAAGGTGCTTATCTTTTAATAAATAGTTTTTTACATAGTCGGCTACTCCATCTTCTAAACTGAATAATTGTTGTGTATAACCGGCTTTCTTTATTTTGGAAATATCAGCTTCTGTGAAATATTGGTACTTCGCCTTAAGGTGGGAGGGTAATTCTATATAATCAATTTTCACAGGTTTATCTAATGCAGTAAATATTGATTTTACTAATGCATTCCAGCTCTGCGCTTTTCCGGAACCCGCATTATATATCCCGTTTTTCTCCTTGTTAAATAAAAAGAAAAGTGTCATTTCAACAGCATCTTTTACATAAATAAAGTCTCTTACCTGTTCTCCGTCTTTATATAAAGGATTTTCAGATTTAAATAATTTAACTCTCCCGGTTTCTTTTATCTGATCGTATGCTTTATTTACCACACTTCTCATATCTCCCTTATGATTCTCATTTGGACCATAAACATTAAAATATTTTATTCCTGCTATTTTATCTGTTAGTTTATTCCGGAAAGCCCATCGATCAAAAAGTTGTTTTGAATAGCCGTACATATTAAGAGGACGTAGATTATTTATTTCAAGCTCATTATCCGAAAAGCCTAGCGCGCCATCCCCGTATGTCGCCGCAGATGATGCATATATAAATCTGACCTTTTTCTCTACTGAATATGACGCAAGTGATTTTGTGTATTCATAATTATTCTCTATCAGATAATCAGCATCTATTTCAGTCGTTGATGAATTGGCTCCCATATGAATAATGGCCTCAATATCGGATAATGCCTCCGCTTCAATTTTATTCAGAAATTCCCACTTGTTCATATAATCAGCAAATTTTAAGGAAGGTAAGTTCTTCCATTTTTCATCTTTACCCAATTCATCTACAATTAATATATTCTCATTTCCAAGCTGGTTTAATCTCCATACAATTGCACTTCCGATAAATCCTGCGCCACCCGTCACTACTATCATATCTTGTAATTTTATCCTATAATCTGAATTTTTAATGATTAACAATTTAATTATATTTAATATTCTTTACAAAGATTAACAAGAAATGATTAAAATGAATCCGGTGTTAAAACAATTAAAAAATATACTAACCGAAAGAATCCTTGTGATTGATGGTGCTATGGGAACTATGATTCAACGGCATAATTTATCTGAGGATCACTTCAGAGGCAGTAGATTTAAAGATCATCCGCATGATCTTAAAGGAAATAATGATCTCCTTTCCATTACACAGCCGGATATTATAAAGAATATTCATCGTGAATATTTTGAAGCGGGATCCGATATTATTGAGACCAATACTTTTAGCGCAACATCAATAGCGCAAGCCGATTATAAACTTGAGTTTATCGTACATGAACTGAATTATCAGTCAGCCAAAATCGCCAGGGAGGTGGCTTCTGAATATACTCGTATAACTCCTGACAAACCAAGATTCGTAGCTGGGGCTTTGGGTCCTACAAATAAGAGCCTCTCCCTGTCTCCCGATGTGAACGACCCTGGCTACCGAGCTGCAACTTTTGATTCAATATCAAATGCTTATTATGAACAGGTCAAGGGGTTGGTAGAGGGAGGTATCGATATTTTATTGGTTGAAACAATATTCGATACTCTAAATGCTAAAGCGGCTATTTATGCAATCGAAAAATACTGCTCGGAAATTAACAAACAAATCCCTGTAATGATTTCGGGTACTATAGTCGACCAGAGCGGTCGGACTTTATCAGGACAAACTACCGAAGCATTTTTAATATCTGTTTCTCATACTAAAAATTTGCTTAGCGTTGGATTAAACTGCGCCTTGGGTGCAAAACAAATGCGCCCTTTTATTGAAGAGCTTGCTCAAAAAGCTCCCTATTTTATCTCTATTTACCCTAATGCCGGACTCCCAAATGAAATGGGTGAATATGATGAAACAGCTGGCACAATGACTGCCGTTCTTAACGAATTTGCTAAGGATGGTTTCTTTAATATTGTCGGAGGCTGCTGCGGTACTACGCCTGATCATATAAAAGCTATTGCGGAAATGTCAAAGAATTATAGACCAAGAAAAATCCCCGAGGTCAATTCTTATCTGAAATTATGCGGTATGGAACCGCTGATATTTCGTCCCGAAACAAATTTTGTTAATATTGGCGAAAGGACAAATATAACAGGCTCTAAGAAATTTGAAAAACTTATTATGTCAAATGATTACGAAGGAGCTCTTGCTGTTGCACGTCAGCAGGTCGAGGGAGGTGCTCAGGTATTAGATATAAATATGGATGAAGGACTGCTTGATTCAGAACAGGCCATGACAAAATTCCTTAACCTGTTAGCTGCTGAACCTGATATTGCAAAACTTCCAATTATGATTGATTCCTCAAAATGGTCCGTTATTGAGGCCGGACTGAAATGTCTGCAGGGTAAAGGTATCGTTAATTCAATAAGTCTCAAAGAAGGGGAAAAGGTATTTAAAGAACGTGCTGAAAAAATACTTATGTATGGAGCCGCAGTCATAGTTATGGCTTTTGATGAACAGGGACAAGCGGATTCACTTGAAAAAAGAAAGAGAATATTTCACCGTGCTTATAAAATTTTAACCGAAGAGGTCGGATTTCCTCCCCATGACATAATCTTTGATCCCAATATACTTACTGTCGCTACTGGTATCGAGGAACATAACAATTATGCAGTCGATTATATTGAAACTGTAAAATGGATAAAACAAAATCTCCCTGAAGCTAAAATTAGCGGAGGTATTAGTAATATCTCATTTTCATTCCGTGGCAATAGTATTGTCCGCGAAGCAATGCATTCAGTCTTCCTCTACCATGCAATTAAAGCCGGTATGGATATGGGCATTGTTAATGCCGGACAGTTGGAAGTTTATGAAGAGATTCCGAAAGACCTGCTTCTTCTTGTTGAGGACGTCATCCTAAACAGAAGATCCGATGCAACTGAACGGCTTGTTGACTTTGCCGAAACAATTAAACAGAAAGGTAAGGAAGTTGTAAAACAGGATGAATGGAGAAATCTGCCGGTTACTGAAAGACTTAAGCATGCTCTGATTAAAGGTATTATTGAATATATCGAGACAGATACTGAAGAAGCAAGAAAACTATTTGCTAAACCGATCGAAATTATTGAAGGTCCATTAATGGACGGTATGAGTGTTGTCGGCGATCTGTTCGGCTCTGGAAAAATGTTTCTCCCCCAGGTGGTCAAAAGCGCAAGGGTTATGAAAAAGTCTGTTGCTATACTTATACCTTATATTGAACAGGAAAAACTTGATTCAAATGATACTAGAGAAGCAGGAAAAATATTGATGGCTACTGTTAAGGGAGATGTCCACGATATCGGGAAGAATATCGTTGGTGTTGTTCTCGGCTGTAATAATTATCAAGTTATTGATCTTGGTGTAATGGTCCCCGCTGATAAGATTTTGCAAACAGCAATAGATGAAAGTGTTGATGTTATAGGTCTGAGCGGACTTATAACCCCATCTCTGGATGAAATGGTGCATGTGGCAAAAGAAATGGAAAGAAGAGGATTTAAAATCCCCCTTCTCATCGGTGGTGCTACAACATCCAGAATCCATACTGCTGTTAAAATTGCTCCTATGTATAGCGGCTCTACTGTTCATGTGCTCGATGCTTCAAGAAGCGTTCCTGTCGTAAGCAATCTTATAAATCCGGATGATTCAGTCAAAAACAATTTTTCTGTCAGCATTAAGGATGAATATAAAAGATTAAGAGATGATCACCTCAAGAAAAAAGAAGCAAAGACTTATCTAACTATCCTGGAAGCTAGAAGGAATAAATTTAAAACTGATTGGACTAAAGTAAAAATTCCAGAACCTCAGAACTTAGGAATAACTAATTTTAATAATTTCCCTATAAATACCTTAAGAAAATATATCGACTGGACTCCTTTCTTCCTCACTTGGGAACTCAAAGGTAAATATCCTTCGATTTTTGAATCTGCTAAATTTGGATCAGAAGCTAAAAAAATATTTGATGATGCTAATACATTGCTCGATAAAATTATTAAAGATAAATCTCTTACAGCTAACGGTATCATCGGTTTGTTCCCCGCAAATACTATTAGCAATGATGACATAGAGATATATGCGGATAATACTCGGAAAGGAGTAAAAACTGTCCTGCATACTCTCCGTTCACAATTAAAGAAGTCTGATAACGTTCCAAACATCGCCTTGGCAGATTATATCGCTCCAAGGGAATCGCGTATTAAAGATTATATCGGCGCTTTTGCAGTTACTACTGGCATAGGTATCGAAGAACTGGTTCAGAAATTTGAAAAAGAACATGACGACTATAATAGTATTATGATAAAAGCTATTGCCGACCGCCTCGCCGAAGCTTTTGCCGAATACCTTCACCTGATGGTCAGAAAACAATATTGGGGCTATTCTCCTGAAGAAGAGTTCTCCAATGACGACCTTATTAAAGAAAATTATCAGGGAATTCGACCAGCTCCCGGATACCCCGCTCAACCTGACCATACTGAAAAACAGATTATTTGGGAATTACTCGAAGTTGAAAAAAATACTTCCATTACATTAACTGAAAGTCTCGCTATGTACCCAGCTGCTTCCGTAAGTGGTCTGTATTTTTCACACCCTGACTCGAAATATTTTAACGTAGGTAAAATTGGAAAAGATCAGGTACTCGATTACAATAAAAGAAAAGGTATGAGCGTTAAAGTGACTGAAAAATGGCTGGCTCCGATACTTAATTATGATCCCGAAGAATAACCCTATATTGCAACCTGCTTTTTACACTGAATTATTTATCTCAAGATACTGATTTGAGCGCAATTCGAGCGCATATGCAGCGCATTTCCCTGCTTCCCTTACGATTAGCTTTATTGTGTCTTGTAAATCCCTACCTTAATAATACATGCCTCCTTTAATAGGATGATACTCGTTATTGCTGAATACTAGGAAAGTGGATATTATTATCAGGTTGACATTTTAGTATCATTATTCTATTTTCAAACTCTTCAGATAAAACAAAATAAGCAGAGGTGATCAATAACAACTCAGGAGATTAATCGTTACCATCGGCATATAATCCTGCCGGAAATTGGTCCCAAGGGACAGGAATTACTTAAAAGTACAAATGTATTGATTATCGGGTGCGGTGGACTCGGTTGTCCGGTTCTTCAATATTTGTCCGCTGCTGGTGTCGGTAGCTTGGGAATAATCGACCACGATTTAGTGGAAGAAAGTAATCTGCAGCGGCAAATCCTTTTTTCAACAAAGGATATAGGCAGACCAAAAGTATTGGCTGCTATGGAAAAACTTAATAGATATAATCCCTTTATTACTATTACTCCTATCCAGAATAAACTAGACGTTTCTAATGCCCTTGAAATCATTAACCAATATCAGATAATTGTTGATTGTTCAGATAATTTCAAAACCAGGTACCTCGTTAACGATGCCTGTATTATACAGGACAAACCATTAGTATCAGGTTCAATTTATAAATTTGAAGGGCAGGTAACTGTCTTTAATTATTTAAAAGGACCTACATATAGATGCCTCTACCCGGAACCTCCGGAACAAGAGTTTACATCAAATTGTTCAGAAACAGGAGTAATTGGAACAATTACCGGACTTACCGGTACATTAATGGCTAACGAGGTTATTAAAATAATAATCGGCATTGGCAAAGTGTTAAGCGGAAAACTATTAACTTTCGATATTCTCTCTTCCCGCTTTTCAACATTTGACTATAAACTTATACCGGAAAATAGAGAGATCGTTGAACTCGCTGAAGATTACAATATGTCATGTGAGAATGGCATTAAAGAAATAACAGCTGATGAATTAAAAGAAAAATTATCAAGAAATGAACCTTTGCAAATAATTGATGTGCGGGAACCATTTGAATTCCAGGAAAGAAATATCGGCGGAACCCTGATTCCACTGAAACAGTTGGAAAAGAACCTGCATAAAATTGAAAAAGATATTCCCTTGGTAATTGTATGCAGATCTGGGGTAAGAAGTATGTCCGCAGCTCAGATTTTGCTTAAGAATAACTTTTCCAATATATATAATTTAAAAGGTGGATTGATTGAATACTGATAAAGTGGTTTATGGAAATTAAGGATCAACACGGGCGTACCTTCAAAACTTTAAGAATAAGTCTTA
The DNA here is from genome assembly GCA_031292455.1 of Ignavibacteriaceae bacterium. Taxonomy (GTDB): domain Bacteria; phylum Bacteroidota; class Ignavibacteria; order Ignavibacteriales; family Ignavibacteriaceae; genus Fen-1301. The sequence goes on along the minus strand of JARLHC010000128.1, from coordinate 14,315 downwards.
CTAATCTCTGCAATTTCGGATGCGTTTATTGTGTCAACAGTGATGATAAAGGAGAAGTGAATGAGGTAAATTCAAGTCCTTTATTGCATCTCGATTATAATGTGCTTGCCGAATACGTTATCCTCCTTCATAAGGTTCTTAATTTCGAATCGGTAAGACTGACAGGCGGCGAACCAATGCTGTACCAAAACCTTATTCCATTCATCCATATTCTTAGCTCAAATGGGATTAAGAGTATTAAAATGACCACTAACGGTTTTAGTCTTAAACAGAAGGCGGAAGCCCTGGCAGCAGCAGGAGTAAAAGATATTAACGTTTCTCTCGATGCAGTAGATCCCGATGTATTCAGGGCAGTCGCAAAAAGAAATTTTCTTAAACAGGTATTGGATGGAATTGAGGCTGCTCAGCATAATGGTATTTCTGTAAAGTTAAATGCGGTAATAATGCGAGGGTTGAATGAAAATCAAATACTTCCGTTACTTGATTATGCAATATCTAAGAATATTGCAATTCGCTACCTGGAGCTGATGAGAATGGGCCATTTTTATTCCAAAAACTTTAATGAGAACTTTTTCCCAATGAAGGAAATTATTACGGCTATCAGTACAAAATATACTCTTCATCCCTATAATTATAGAAATCCTTCGGCAACTGCACAGATTTTTCAACTGGAAAATGGATTTGAGTTCGGTATAATTGCAAATGAATCAGAACCTTTTTGTTCTGATTGTGACAGGCTACGTTTGGACAGTTCGGGAAATATCTACGGCTGCCTGAGTGAAGAAAAAAGTGAATATATTGGCGGCATTGTCCATGATGAAGTAAAATTATCTGAAAAACTCATGGAAGCATTAAAGCATAAACAGCCATTGAAGTTTAAAGGAAGTCCGCTAAAGATGATCTCTATCGGCGGTTGATAAAAATAAGAAACTAAAAAAAACGGATTATTATGAAATTAACAATCAATACCTATGCCGCTGTCAAAGAACTATTCGGGGAAAGTTTTGAAATGGAAATTGAAAACGGCAGTACGATTGATGAACTCAGGGAAAAAATTGTAAAAATTAACCCTGCGTCTGAGGGTATTATAAATAAATGCCGGTTCGCAATTAATGAATCGATCGTAAATGGTAACACACCAATTAAGGAAGCTGAAAATGTCCACATCATCCCTCCGTCTAGCGGAGGATAAATTTGAGTTCATCACTTACGAACCTATAGACATTACAAAAATGATTCATACCGCTCAGCATCCGGGAGCGGGAGGAGTTGTTTTGTTCTGCGGTAATGTCAGGAACAATCAGGCAGGCAGGCCAGTTAAATATCTTGTGTATGAATCATATTCCCCTTTGGCCGATAAGATGATAAAGGATATAATTCAAACTGCTGTTCAGAATTGGGATCTGCTGTATGCTTCTTCGATTCATCGAATAGGAAAGATTCACATCTCAGATTGCGCTGTGGCAGTCGTAACCGCACATACTCACCGTAAAGAAGCCTATGCGGCTAATCAATATATAATTGATAGAATAAAACATGAGGTGCCTGTCTGGAAATGCGAATTTTTCGAAGACGGCACCCATGAATGGGGACAAAATTGCTAGCGCTCATTTTATTAACACTAACTTCTTTGTACTTGTAAAATTTCCTGCCGATAATTTATAAAGATAAACTCCTGAGGGTAAGTTTCCTGCATAGAAATTTATTGAATAATTACCCGCTTCTTTCGCTTCATTCAGCAAAGTCCTGACTTCCCTTCCCAGCATATCATAAATTCTTAATATAACCTGACTTTTGGAAGGAATAGAATATCTTATTGTCGTTGAAGGATTAAATGGGTTAGGATAATTCTGCGACAATTCAAACGTATATGGTACTGGATTTATATTGTCCTGAACAGAAGTTAATATTAAATTATATTTCGACCTTGCATTTGCGAATTCGGATCTCAGATTCTGCACGCTTACATCGGCGGCAAGAGCAAAAGCCACATCAATTGTTCCTCCTGCGGGAATACTATAAGGTCCGGAAGCAGTGACATTGGCAATATCTGCCGGACCGGCTGAAGTATTCGTTAATCCCGATGAAAGTGCTGCCCACTTCTCATGATCCGTATAACCAAACACACTATTGTCAATTGCGTAAAAATTATAATTATTTGCTGAAAGGAGTCCAATTCCGATTGTTGTATCCGGAATTAAACCCTGATGATGAACATATCCAAAATTACCCGTATTATCATATGCGGTCAGATCATTAGCTCCTGTGCTTTCCACCATATCCCAGTCAATAAGGAGCCCTGTGTATAAATTTGAAAGCGTAGCACCCGATATATTGTTAATAGTGTATCTTAAAATGATATAATTTTTATCTGCAGGATCAATAAATGAATATGACCGAAGCTTTACATTAAGCCCCAATCTTTCAGTAGAACTACTATCATTAAATACAGTCGTTCCCTCATAATCGCTAACAGTACCGGGTGTAATGATTTTAATAGGTTGACTAATCCGAAACCCTGTTTTTTCTTGCGATCCTGTAGAATCCCTGGCAACATCAACCACTTTGGTAGGAGAAGTTGCTATCATAAGTGCGCCTTCAAACATATAATTTGGCCCGGTTCCAAAATGGAAACCCGTCCCCTGAAAATTACTTGGGTAATCATTATGGCCAAGATTTCCTATGCTTGTAATAGTTAATGAGATGTCATTTCCGGTCTGGGTTGCATAACTTGGGTTACCCAAGGCAGAAATCCATTGAATATCCGAATAACTTCCGTCTGTAAAATGTAATAAGAAATCAAGAGGAACATTGCTCGGCATTGAATTAGAAAGCTTAAATGTAAATTTAGCTGAATAATTATTGAAGGATTGAAGTGTGCCTATACTTCCGGCACTTAGGTTCCCATTGGTTACTGTAGAAGAACTGTTTTTGCTTTCCATAGAAACCGATAGGGATGTAGTCGGCAAAAGATAATTTTCAAATGCAATACTTACAGTTATTGTTTCGCCTGGTTCAAAGATTCCATTGTTGTTCCCTCCCGGCGCTTCGTCCGAAAAGGTTACCTGGGTGGCTCTTACCGATTCGGAGCTAACATTGGATAAGGATTTAAGTGCATTTATTCTTCCTTTCCCCAATAAATTTACAATATGAGGATTTGCAGAAGTAATGTCATCACAGTTTACCCTTACTTGCTCTCTCACCTGTTCTGCAGTATATTGAGGGAATTTAGCAGTGACCAATGCGGCTAATCCTGCTACAAGTGGAGATGCCATTGAGGTACCTGAATTAAGCCTATAGGTATCCGGTTGCCAGGTGGAATAAAGATTGTTGCCCGGAGCGCATACACTTATTCCCTTACCGTAATTCGAAAAAGAAGCCAGGACATCTGTACTTGTTGTAGCAGCAACTGAAAGAACACCATTATAATCAGCAGGATAGAATTCTTCCGCACTTGCATCATTACCTGCAGCACATACAACTACTGCTCCTTTGCTTAATGCATAATTTATTGTTTCCTGCCCTAGTAATGAAAACCCCGCTCCCCCCCAGCTGCAATTAATTACTCTTGCGTGATTATCTGCAGCATATACAATCCCTTCAAAACCGAAGATAATGTATGCTCCTCCATCGGGCGCTCTATAGTTATCTTCAGAAGTTTTTACCGGCATTATCTTGCTTTTAAAACCAATAGAAGCAATGCCAATTGCATTGTTTGTTACTGCAGAAGCTAGGCCTGCAACATGAGTCCCATGGTCCGGACGGTCTTCCATCGGATCATTATCAGGAGTTGGCGTACCATCAGCATTTCCTAGTCCGCCAAAATCCCACCCTCTTACATCATCAATATATCCGTTATGATCATCATCAACTCCGTTATTTGGTGTTTCTCCCCAGTTCCTCCAGATATTACCTGCAAGATCAGGATGTGACCAGTCCACCCCTGTATCAACTATGCCGATTATAACAGAAGTATCCCCAGGTGTTATCGCCCATGCTGCTGGAGCTTTAATTAATGGTAGATAACTCTGACTTGAATAGCTGGGATCATTTGGCGTAAAGTCTACAACCGGATAAACAAATTTGGGCTCTGCCCATTCAACTTCACTGATAGAGCTTAATTGTTTTGCTACAAAATGCGGATCCTGATTAGAGTCATATTTAACAACAATTATTTTATCTAATTCCGTTCCGCTGTTATTGCTTGGCAGAAAAGATTTAGAGGAATTTACGTTAAATTCTTTTAATGCCAGGTTTAGTTTATCAGATAAAAGAATTTTATTTATGGATCCGGCAACAGGTTTGTTCTTTAATTTTATAACAACAGTATTACTCAGGTATAATGTATTATTAACTTTCAGGATTTTTTCACTATTCGGATAAAATCCAAAGGCAAGTAATGGTATTACAATAAGCAATACACATTTTACAAAATAATTACCGAATGTACCTTTCATAAATCCTCTTAAATAAATTCAGAATTGAAAATTAATTATAACTATAAAAAGCTTTAAAAACACTCGATTATTCTTTATGTTCTGATATGCTTTTTACAACTTTTAAGTACGCGATCTAATGAACAATATTGAAGAACTAAGAAATAAAGTACAGTCCGCTTTTAGTAATTGGGAATCAGAAGTTTATGTTAAATCACTGAGCAAAAAACCTGAACGGAAAAAAGAATTTACATCTGCATCATTTTCTAAAGTTGAACCTCTTTATTATCCTGTAAAAACTGATGAGAACTATTTAGAAGATATCGGTTTCCCTGGAAAATTTCCATTTACAAGAGGAATTCAGCCAACAATGTATCGGGGGAAATTATGGACAATGAGACAGTATGCAGGTTTCGGCGATGCGAAAGAATCGAATAACCGTTATCGTTATTTATTAGCACATGGAACCTCCGGATTATCCGTCGCTTTTGACCTTCCTACACAAATTGGATACGATAGTGATGATCCCATTGCTTTTGGAGAAGTGGGTAAAGTAGGAGTGGCAATAGATACCCTTGCTGATATGGAAATATTATTTGACCATATCCCGCTTGATAAGATCTCTACTTCAATGACCATTAATGCCTCAGCTTCCGTGCTTCTTGCAATGTATATAGTAGTAGCGGAAAAACAGGGAGTATCAAAAGATAAGATCAGCGGAACTATACAAAATGATATTCTTAAGGAATATATCGCCAGAGGAACCTATATTTATCCCCCTAAACCTTCTATGCGTTTGATAACAAATATTTTTGAGTATTGCGCAAAGGAAGTTCCAAAATGGAATACTATTTCCATTTCCGGATATCATATAAGGGAAGCAGGTTCTACTGCCGCTCAGGAGGTCGGTTTTACAATTGCTGACGGTATTGCTTATGTTGATGCTGCTATTAAAACAGGCTTGGATGTAGACAACTTTGCGGGACAATTATCTTTTTTCTTTAATTCCCACAATGATCTCCTTGAGGAAGTTGCTAAGTTCCGGGCTGCAAGGAGACTCTGGGCAAGGATTATGAAATACCGGTTCGGCGCAAAGAAAGAAAAATCCATGATGCTTAGGTTCCATGCTCAAACCGCGGGATCAACTCTTACCGCCCAACAAGTCGATAATAATATTGTAAGAGTAACAGTACAAACCCTGGCCGCAGTACTTGGGGGCGCACAGAGTCTTCATACAAACTCTAAAGATGAGGCTCTGGCTTTACCTTCTGAAAATTCCGTAATGACTGCTTTAAGAACCCAGCAGGTCATTGCACATGAAAGTGGTGTGACCAATACTATTGACCCCCTTGCCGGTTCATGGTATATTGAAACAATTACAGATCAAATAGAAAAAGAAGCTGAAGAATATATTAATAAAATCGATTCCATGGGAGGAATGATTGCAGCTATAGAAGCGGGATATGTACAAACTGAAATTCAGAATGCTTCATATAAATTTGAAAAAGAAGTTGAAGGCGGGGATAGGATAATTGTGGGCAGAAATAAATTCCAGGCCAAAGAAGATGAACCTCCGGAATTGCTGAAGATGAACCTTAAGATGCAGGAGAATCAGATAAAATTCCTTAGCAAAATAAGGAGTGAGAGGAATAATATTGAAGTTGACTTAAAGCTTAATGATTTAAGGGTTGCTGCAGCGGGTGAGAATAACTTAATACCTTATATTATTGAAGCTGTAAGGTCATATGCCAGCGTTGGCGAAATATGCAATACCTTGAGAACTATATATGGCGAATATAAAGAAACGGTTATTATATAAATGGAAACAACACACATAGAGCATATCGGCATAGCTGTTAAGAATTTAGATGAGTCTATTAAATTTTATGAGCATACATTCGGATTAAAATGTTATGCGGTTGAAATTGTAAAGGATCAAAAAGTAAGGACCGCCTTCTTTGAATTAGGACAAACTAAAATAGAACTGCTTGAATCTACTGAAGCAAACGGACCAATTAGTAAATTCATTGAAAAAAGGGGAGAAGGAATCCACCATATAGCCTATGCAGTAAAAAATATTCAATCGGCTTTAATTAAACTTCAATCTGAAGGTATTCAGCTTATCGATAATCAGCCAAGAAAGGGTGCAGAGGGTCTTGAAATTGCATTCCTTCATCCGAAATCAACCTTTGGTGTACTTACCGAGTTATGTGAAAAGAAAGAAAACGAATAAAGATTTAATTATGCATGATATAAAAAATAAATCATTGCTTACCAAAGAATGGAAAATATTCCTGATAAGAAAGCATAATAAAAAAGAGCTCTTTTTTACGGTAATATTATTAGCAGCCATACTATTAACTTTTACACGATTTCTACATTATGTGGAATTAAGGTCCGGCATTACATTCATTGATCCGATGTTAGATCTTTTTAATCCGGTTAAACTTAACTGGCTTATATTCGGATTACTTTACATAGGGCTGATAATAGCTGTTTTCTTTTTTATAAAAGATCCACATCTGCTGTTAACCGCAATACAATCGTATATTATTTTAGTACTATTCAGGATAGTAGCTATGTTCCTTATGCCTCTTAATCCTCCATCTGACATGCTTCCCTTAAATGATCCTTTTGTGCAGATGTTCGGAACCGGTGAAATATTGAAAAAAGACCTGTTCTTTTCCGGACATACTTCTACTCTTTTCCTGATATTTATTATCGCAAAAGAAAGGACTCAAAAAAGTCTATTTTTATTTCTCTCCCTGTTTGTAGGAATTTCTGTATTATTGCAGCATGTTCATTATTCTATAGATGTATTTACCGCCCCTTTCTTTGCATTTGCTGCGGTTAAATCAGCAGTCTATATTAAAAAAAGGTATCAGGGTAAATATTCATGATATCACAACCATTACAGATAATTTGTGTTTGATTTATTTAAAAACATTAAAATAAAAGTAATTCCTTCAAACAATAAGATTATAAAGGTGATTTATCTTTCTATGGGAATCTTTTTTGTTGTTGTGGGAACTCTTGGGCTTATAATACCTATAATGCCTGGTTTTATTTTCTTAATCCCCGGGGCTTATTGTCTGGCAAAATCTTCAACTCGACTTCATAATTGGATGAAGGGTCATAAGCATATAGGTAAATATTTTCACAAATATGATAGCTGATATGAAGGAAGGGGATTACGATATTAAGGAATTAATAAACGTTACCAATAAGTCGTTGAATCAACCAGGGCTTAAATCATTACTTAACCCCAATGATGTCCGGTCACTTGATGAATTAAAGAATTACCTGATAGAAAAGATTGCATTGATGATAAATACTAATTTTAATCAATTGATAAATTCTCTTTATAGAATTGACATTGATGAAAATAAGGTAAAGGAAATATTCTACGGAACAATCAAAGACAACATACCGACAAATCTCGCATCCCTTATCATTGAAAGACAGCTTCAGAAACTATATTATCGGAATAAGTATAAAAATGGACATTAACTCTGAAACGGCTTTATTGAGACTTTTAAGGCACTTTAGCTGGCTTAGCAGTCAGAAAATCATCAGTAGTATCCTATTTCTAAAATAACAATCAGTATTTAATAGGTGAATTTATTTTGTAATTTAATTAAATTATAGAGCAATCTTTATATTATTAACAATTTAAAGGATAGTATCATGAAGAGAAATTATTTAGTTATCGCGCTGTTATTCTCAATTTTAATCTGGGGAGTAAATGCTGCTGCTTTTGCACAAGACCAGGACAAAAAAGACACTAAGGTTCAGGAAGTGAAAAAAGAAGTTGTAAAGAAAGTTGACTCCAAGAAAGATGCAACTAAAAAAGACATGATGAAAAAGGGAGATCTGAAAAAAGACGAAATGAAGAAAGTGGAAACAACCACAAAAAAAGAGATTAAAGATGGTAAGGTTGTGAAAGATGAAACAAAGAAAACCATAACAACCAAGAAGTCAGAAATGAAAAAAGACATGAAGGATGTTAAGACAATCAAGGATAAAGAAGTTGGCAAAACTGCTGACGGTAAGACTATTTATGAAGGTCCGAAAGGCGGAAAGTATACTTTAAGCGCAAGCGGGAAGAAAGTTTATGTTAAAAAAGATACAAAGGAAGTAAAATAAAGAGCAAACCTCCGGCAAACATATAACGGAGAGGGAAAAACAAATTTATTTAAGGCCGTCTTATTTTTTAGGGCGGCTTTTTCAATATTGATCCGTTTTAGGAGTTCATCACCTTATTCTGATGATTGATGCTTTCGATATGTACGGCATCAAAATATTTCGATATAAATTCTTCACTTAATCCTAATAACTTTCCTTTAGTACTTGCTTTTTCAAGTATCTCATTCCAGCGGGTAGCCTGAAGGATTGTGATATTATTTTCCTTTTTATACTCACCTATTTTATCTGCTATTTTCATTCTTTGAGAAAGAAGCTGCATAAGTTCATCATCAAGCTGGTTTATTTGTTCTCTTAGTTTTTCCAGTGCAAGGTTAAATGAATTTTCGTTAGTGCTTTCGTGTCTCCACTTAATACTATCTATCAATTTTTTTAGCTGTAAAGGAGTAATCTGCTGTTTGGCATCACTCAATGCCCTGTCTGGATCGATGTGGCTTTCGATCATCAAGCCGTCATAATCAAGATCAATAGCTTTTTGGGAGAGTTCTTGAAGTATATCTCTTCTTCCGCAAATATGAGAAGGATCGCAAATCATCATCAAATGGGGGTTCCTTCTTTTCATTTCAATTGCCATATGCCACATAGGTGTATTACGATACTCAGTATTTCCGAAAGTGCTGAATCCACGATGCACTAAACCAATATTTTCAACACCTGCTTTCGCAAGTCTTTCCACTGCACCTGTCCATAATTCGATGTCGGGGTTTAATGGATTTTTGACTAAGACCGGTACGTTAGTACCCCTTAATGCATTAGCAATATCCTGAACGCTCAGGGGATTTACTGCGGAACGAGCGCCAATCCATAAAACATCCATTTCAAAATGAAGTGCATCCTCTACCTGTTTTGCTGAGGCTACTTCAACGGTAACAGGAAGTCCCGTAACCTGGCGAACTTTCTGAAGCCAGGGGAGTCCTTTAGTACCAACTCCCTCAAAAGTACCTGGACGGGTACGGGGTTTCCAAATACCAGCGCGGAAGATATCAACTACTCCTGTTTCTGCCAGTTGTATGGCAGTTTGGAGAACCTGTTCCTCAGTTTCGGCACTGCATGGTCCTGAAATTATTAACGGGCGTTTCTTCCACTTATCGGATAACAACGGGCTGATTGATATTTTTCCTTCCATGATAATATTCTATCCTTATTTTAAAATTCTCTTGATTTCATTTGCCTGCTTTATAAGCTTATATAAAGCATCGAACTCTTCCATCTCCAACAATTTCTTCATTTGTTTTAATTGGAAGATCTGTTCATTCAGAACATCCAGGATATTACTCCTGTTTTGTTTGAAAATGGGAATCCAGGTATCAGGATTGCTTTTGGCTAATCTTACAGTACTTTCAAATCCGCCTCCTGCCAGTTCAAAGATTGTATCTTCTTCTTTTTCCTTTTCAAGGACAGAAAGAGCAAGCGCAAATGATGTAATATGCGAAATATGACTTACGTATGCAGCGTGCAAATCATGACTTACTGCGTTCATATAGAATCTGTTCATCCCTAAGGAGTCGTACATTTTCTCAGTTAATAAAAGAGCATCTTCATCACTTTCTTCGCGATTGCAAATAACAGTAATTTTCCCATTGAAACCGCCACTAATAGCGGCCTTGGGTCCACTAAATTCAGTTCCCCAGATAGGATGCGTTGCAACAAATCTTTTCCTTTTGGGATGATATGAGGCAGCCTTGATAATTTGTTCTTTGGTTGAGCCAACATCAATAACTACTTGTTTATCAACCATGTCAAGCACTTCCATAAGGACATTCAAGGCAGCATCTACAGGAACAGCAATAATTATTAAATCAGAATCTTTTACTGCTTCCTTAATATTGCTGACCTTATCAACAAGATTAAGTTTTAACGCAAGGTCCGCATTGACTTTATTTGAATCAACGCCTATAACTTTGCTGCAAAATAAATTATTTCTAAGAGTGAGCGCAAGAGAGCCACCGATTAAACCAGTGCCTATAACAGCTACAGTCATTCCATCTCCTCTATTCTTTTAATAGCTTCATTAAGTTTATCGACTGGTGCACACAAGCTTACCCTAATATAGCGATTCCCGGAACTGCCGAATATTGCACCCGGTGTTATGAAAACCCGGGCCTTATAAAGAATTTTATCTACAAAGGTATAACAATCTTTTTCCGATTGATCAATTTTAGCCCAAATAAACATTCCTGCCTGGGATTTACTGAAAGTTGTATTAAGGGTTTTTAATAATATGAATGCTTTATCCCGCCTGTCGCTGTAAACATTATTAACTTTTTCGTACCATTCACCCGGTAGAGACAAAGCTTTTGCTGCTGCAAGTTGAACAGGGAGAAACATACCGCTGTCCATATTGCTTTTAAAGCGAAGGACTTCATTAATAATCTCCGCTTTACCAGCAAGTAAACCTACTCGCCAGCCAGCCATATTATGGGATTTGCTTAAAGAATTTAATTCGACTGCATTATCCATTGCACCATTTACTGACAAAATGCTTAATGGCTTATCATTAAGAATAAATGAGTAGGGATTATCATGGCAAATTAGAATATCATGTTTTTTTGCAAAGGCAATTGCCTGCGCAAATATCTCCTTTGTAGGGAGTTGCCCTGTCGGCATATGCGGATAATTCAGCCACATTAATTTAACCCTGCTTAGATCAATGGACTCCAAAGAATTAAAATCAGGAAACCAGTTATTTTCTTCCTTCAGATCGTAATTGATGCAATCAGCACCAGCAAGATGAACACCTGCCCGGTACGCAGGATACCCGGGATTAGGAACTAGCGCTTTATCCCCTTGGTTAAGAAATGTCATGCAAAGGTGAATAATTCCTTCTTTGGAACCGATTAAAGGAAGAATTTCAGTTTCAGCTTCCAGATCAACGTTGTACCATTGTTTATACCATTTGCTTATCGCATTTCGGAAAACAGGGGATCCTCTATAACTTTGATAAGAGTGCTGGTTAGGTTTTGCAGATTCATCATTTAATGCTTTAATAACATCCGGATGAGGCGGAAGATCGGGGCTACCAATCCCAAGGTTGATAATCTGTTGACCTTTTTTATTCAGATCATCTATCTCCTTCAGTTTTCGTGAAAAATAATATTCGCTGATACTGCTTAATCTGTCGGCTGTTGTTATCATCTTATGGTAATTCCTTTTTTATATATTCCATAAACCTTTAACTTTTCTGTTACAGGATTAATCGCATCGATTACTGAATTGAATTTATCCAAAGAATCGAATTCCATATCAACATAAAAAGAGTATTTCCAGTCAGTATCAGGGATTGGAAACGACTGGAGTTTTGACAGGTTAATCCCGCCGTCAGCTATAATTGTTAAGACCCGTGCAAGACTTCCGCGTGAATGATCAGTCTGGAAATAGAGAGACGACTTGTTCGGATGATCCATTTTTTCTATTTTATCTTCTCTTTGAAGTATGAGGAAGCGGGTATAATTATTTTTTAATGTATGAATATTGGGGACGATAATATTCAGATTATACATTTTTGCAGCCAGCCTTCCTGCAATAGCCGCTGCATGTTTATTATGGTGCTGATGGATAAGTTGGGCACTTAGAGCAGTATCCTCAGTCTCAATTATTTTCCAATTATACTTTTCAAGATAATCCATGCATTGGAGAATAGCCATTGGGTGGGAATGTACTTCCATTATATCTTTAAATTCAACTGAAGGATTTACCATTAATTGTTGCCGAATCTGGAGATAGATTTCGCCTATCACATGTAAATTGCTTTTCTGAAGTAGGTTATAATTTGGTAGGATACTTCCGGCAATTGAATTTTCTATTGCCATTATTCCTCCGTCGGATATTTTCTTATCAGAAGCTTGCCTTACAGTTTCCCGGAAGGTGGCACATGGGAGAACGTGGACGTTAGTTCCGAAAAAATGATTAGCAGCTTCCTGGTGGAAACTCCCTTCAAAACCCTGTATAGCTATTTTCTTTTCCATAATAATAAAAAAAACCCGGTCAGGGGACCGGGTGACTTTGTAAAATGTTTGATTTCAGGCTTTATTTTATGCCAAAGTCTCCCGGATTATTTCCGTAAAAATAAAAACAATAATACCAATTTGAAATTTTAGCATTTTTCATAATAATAAAAATAATTACATTTTAATTAAGATACAATAATAAATACCTGATCATGGTTTAATTTTATAGGATAGTTTTATTAATGTGTCTTATTTTGACCTTTATAATTTGAGGATAAAAGATTATAATGATCTTTATTTGAAATTAATTGTATCCAGATTTTATAGTTAAATTGACAATATTGTGCGGTATTCTCTTATTCTTAACATGTGATGTGACCAACGTCAACATTATTTAATCCCTAAGTAGTATTATTATAACCCAAGTGTAAGAATTACTTTTTTAGGTTAAAACTTAACTTATAAACATGAAAAATATACTTATAGTAGAAGATGAAACGATATTTGCCTTGGATTTGAAGCGTATTTTGTCAAAAAGCGGTTATAATGTATTAAGAGTTTTCACTGAAGGGTCCAGAGCCGTAGAATTTGCACTCCAGGAAAAACCCGATGTCATTTTAATGGATATCAGCCTTAAGGGGGAATTAAACGGGGTTGACGCAGCTAGAGAGATTTATAAATTTTATAAACCAATGGTTATTTTTATTTCTGCTTTGGACAAACTTGCCTTTGATTTTTCAGGACTCAAATACAAATTCATGTCAAAACCTATACTAGATAAAAACTTAATTTCCCTTTTGAATTATTCGTAATATACCCTGCTTATATTTCCTTTTTCGTTCCGCAAGAACAATTTCCCTCCAAAATAGAATACTGATTTCAGAATTTATTCATTTAAAAGATTGGCTTAAGGAGTTAAATCCCACGCTATAGATGTGATTTCCATCTAATATTTTATTTAATGAAAATCAGGTTTCCCCTGATTGCTAAACTTGTACATAAAAAATAGATTGCTATCAGAAATAACACCAGGATTAAATATGTTACCAGATAGTATATTGATTATAGACAAGGACGAAGAATTTTTAGCATCTGCTTTAGATTTTTTAATCGTTCAAATGAATTTAAATAATGTTGTCTGGGCTGTCTCTCCTGAGGAAGCCGAAGAAAAATTTAGGTTATATAACCCTGGAATAGTAATAATGGATTTAGGAACGGAAAGAATAAAAGGAGAGGAAATTTCTGCTATAATCAAAAAGAGTCCGAATTCACCATTTATCATTATGACAAGCTATTTAGACAACGATGATTATCTTGAATTAACTCATGAACTGGGAGGTGATGGATTTTTCCAGAAGGGCCGTTTAAAAACTGCATTGCCAAAATTAATCGAATATCTTAATTCTGATAATAATAAAGACATATTTCATAATAAATCTTACTTATTGAATTAGCACACACATATTAGTATCTCCTTAAAGTAAAGCCATCTATCACCTCGGATGGCTTTTTTGTTTCATAATAGAACTTACATATATCAGTAATGGTTTTCGCTAACACCCACAATTAAAGTATCCGGCTCTTCAATGTTTCAATGAGTTTCAGTAACTGGTTTCATCCAAACAACCTTTGTTTCAGTATCTCCGTTTGTTGTTTTTGCCTTTAATTCAACCATAATCGGTTCTTCTGAATAACCACCCTGGTTATGTGTAATTAAATCAATGGTTAT
>JARLHC010000127.1 GCA_031292455.1 Ignavibacteriaceae bacterium | reverse complement strand
CTGAATGGTAACTTTCATCTCAGCATTATATTCCAAATTATTATTTTCACCTACGAATGAAACTTTAGACAAGTCAATGTATCCATTGGGTTTAAGATCATTTAATGTACCTGTGATTTCAAAAGTAGATTTGAGAGTCCCCTGAAGTCTTTTAACTAAGGGGAGTAAATCACCGAATGCTCCAAGATTAAAATTAGCTGCAGTGAGTTTAATGTATAACTGGTTGTTTTTATCAATCCTATCCGTAGTTCCGGAAAATGCAAGATCAATAGGAATATTGCCATTTAATTCCAACGCGGCTTCATTTGCATTTAGTTTTTGGCTAATAAATTTAAAATCCAGAGCTAGGCTTTTATTAAGATAATTAAGACCTCCTATAATAGAACCGAAATTACTCTTTTTATATGTAATACTATCCATATTAAATGTACATTTTATAATAGGATTAGTAAAAATGCCTGTAATATTCATTTTACAATTAATATTTGCTTCAGGAACATTCTCCTGATTCAGCCCGGCCAGATTTGCTGCAATGTCACTCCCTTTAAAATTTAGTAAAGAAACATTAAGGTTCTGATAATAATATCTAGATAGAGTCCCATTAATGTTCAGTTCAGAAGAATCTCTAAAAAGAGTAAAATTTTTGAAATTTATATCATTCTTAGCATAATCAATTTCAGTCTTTTGTTTATTCCTCAATACGAAACCTTTATAATTGAGATCAAGTGTATCAAACAACATTTTGGCAATATTAGTTGAAATATCGATATCACCATTTAACTTTACATAAGAATTCTCCACAGCCGAATAAAATTTAAAGTTTGCTATCTTATTTTTCAGGTTTATATCCAACAGGATATCTTGAATATCGGCGCCTGCAAAAACCCTATCAGTTCTTAAATGAAGTGAAGCTAACAAATTCTCAAGCTTTTCGACCTTGTGATCATTCGCAACATTTATATCCAAATTAAGTTTTGAAAGAAAAAACACATCATCATTATTGTGATATTTTATATAGTCTATAGAAGTACTATATGAAAAACAAGTACTATCTTTTGTGTCTCTTAATTCTCCGGACATTTCCCCATTTATTTCTATTTGAGCATGGCCGAGAAATAACGATAGAAGTGCAAAATCTTTAAATTCAATCAGATATTTCATAGAGGTCGTATTACCAACCGCAGGTTTGCTTTTGTTCTTTTTTAATTGCGTCGTTATAATTTCAGTTCTTAGAGGCAAAGGACTATTCGGGGGTAATATCTCCTGAATTTTATCTTTTGATACATTTGAAATCAGATTGATTTCTTTCGACAAGGCTGTTACTATTCCGGCAATGGTGAAATCTCCAGAAATTGTAATATCAGCCAGATCAGAAATTAAATTGATTACTCTGCCGTTACCCTGATTTTTTCTTATGTCTGCAATTGCCCGAGTAGAGTCAATAAAAATACCGTTTATAGTTGAGTTCTTTAAAAATAAAGTTAGATACAGATTGAGACTGTCCTGATTGAATCCATCCCCTTCTGCATCCAGAGTAAAATTAAGGCTACTAATAAGAGAAGAATCTTTTACAATTTTAAAAAGATCAAGCTTATTAATATCACCTTTTAATTTATAGGAAACAGCTTGTTTATCAGTAAAATTGAAATTCCCATTTAAATCAATGGAAGTGCTATCCGCTATAAAATTAAGATCATAATTAATATTTTTATTATAAGCTTGAGCAGTGAGTCCAAAATTATCTATCCTATTACTATTAATTGTGGAACCATCTGCATTAAGACTTAATTCCGCATTCATTTCATTCGGTTTTATTCCAGAGCCTTTTATAGTACCCCTGCAGTTAAGATTAGAGACCAAGTTTATAAAAGGAGATACATCCAATCCATAAGTACCGAATTTGACATCATATTTCATTTGTGATTCTTCAAAATTCAGATTTGCATCAAAATTTAATCTGCCTTTATCAGTCCTTAAGGATAATAAGGATTGAAATTTTAGGGGACTACCCACAAAAGTTAAAGTATCAATTTTTAGAACCCCAAGCTTTTCATATACAGGTAAGTTAAGTCTTGGTAATAGCTTATGGATATCTGATTGATTTAAATATGTGTCTTTGAATCTGGCATTAACAAACATTTGTTTTGGATGATCGAGGTTTTTCACAACTCCCTTTGTTTCGAGATGTGAATTTAAGAATTTAATATCAATTTGATTTAAAGTAAGTTCCTTAAAGGTGCCGTCGCATTTAATTTTTATTGCCAATGCTTCGTTAAACAGGCTTAGAGAGGGAACAAAAGGAGAGACATCTTTAAAATTAAATTTATCTGAATTGATATTCAGATCAATCCTGGACTTTGTAAAATCATTTTTTTTATCAAATAGATTATAGTCAACTTTTATTTTTAGTAATACTTCTGAATTAAGAGTTTCAATACTAAGATTATTAGCGAAAATTTCTTTTTTATTTACTGCAAATTGACCTGACAATTTATTAATCGCAAAATTATTCAGGTTTGGTTTTAGCGAAAGTTCGGTAAGATCGAGTTCATAATCATTGTTTTTAATGTCCGCAAGAGCATTGAGTTTAATATTTAGATTTTCGACCCTAAGATCTTTCATATTCAAAGAATCATAAATTGCTCTGCTTCCTATGTAATCATATCTTTGAAAGTTAAAATTAATATTTGCCAGGTTAAAATTATTTATCTCGATTTTAAAAGGAAAAGTAGATTTTGAGGTGTCTGGTTTAGAGGGAGGGAGTAATTTAGAAATGTTTAAGGTGCCGGTACTATCTGCTATCAGGGAAATATTTGCATTAGTAATTTCAAACTTTCTAACTTTAATTTTCTTTAATAAAAGTTGAAGAGGACTGGTTCTTAATTCTATCCTTCCAGCATTCAAGATTGTATCCTTACCAACATTGAGAATAGTTTTTCGAAGAATGAGCGATGTAAATATAGTTCCATCAATTTTGTTAATATAAACAGTTCCATAAAGGTTCTGGTTGACCTCTTCGATGACCTTTTTTCTTAAATATTCACGGAAAGTAGATGTTTGAGAAGCACCGAAGATGAGGAGAATAATAATAAACAGCCCAATTCCTGTGTAAAGGAAAACATTTACAATTTTTTGAAAAAGAGTTCTTTTCTTTTTTATCTCATTGTTCTTTTCTGTTTTAACCAAACGTCACCAATTTATCTCATTAATGATATAATAATAAACAAAATTAAGTGTGAAATAAATATCTAACCATTTAATTTATAAAGAGTTTCAACAGACGAACAATAATGAATTTCCCCTTAAAAGTGAAATCTTAAACACCTTAAATAGTTATATAAATCACTTGCAATATCTGTCAATTATTAGGTTAATGATTTTAGAAGTTGATTGATTGCTGACAAATTCAATAGATTTAACTTCTCCCCCATTTGAGATTACTATTTCACGTCCAACAATCTTACTTAAATCCCAATCACCCCCCTTTACAAGAATATCGGGAATAAGGCTGCTAATTAAATGTTGTGGTGTATCTTCATCAAAGAATGTCACATAATCAACACATTTAAGGTTATCTAAAAGTACAGCTCTTTCCATCTCGCTCAAAATAGGTCTTTTTTCACCTTTAATATTTTTAACTGATAGATCACTGTTTAATCCGACCAAAAGAAAATCGCCAAGTTGTTTTGCTTTATTTAAATAATCAATATGCCCGGAATGAAGAATATCAAAACAGCCATTAGTAAAAACCAATTTTTTGTTCTGGTTTTTTATAACCTCCCTTATCCTAATCATTTCATCTCTGTTTGTGATTATACTCATTCAATTCCCTTCAAAATAAAATCAAATAGTTTATTCTGTTCAATAGGAATGATCCCTACTTCTTCGCAAACTATACCTCCAGCATAATTAGCAAGGTATGAAGCTTCTATTATATTAGCATTGGCTGCAAGAGCCATAGTTAACGTAGAGATTACGGTATCGCCGGCGCCGGAAACATCCGCCACTTTCCTTGCAATGGTAGGCATTCTTTGTTCTGGCTTATTTTTTTCAAAAACTGCAATTCCTTCTTCACTAAGCGTAAGAATAACATTTTCAGCATTTGTTTCTTTTAGAATTCTAGAGCCAGCAACTGTAATATCATCATCGGTTCTAATTTTCATCCCCAGTACATCTTCAGCTTCTTTCCTATTTGGTTTGAATACAGTTACATTCTGAAAAAGGAAAAAATTATTAAATTTCGGATCAACTGTTACCATTTTATTCTTTTTCTTTGCTAAGAAAGTTATTTTTTCAATAAATGAGGGAGTCAAAACGCCCTTATTATAATCCTGTAGTATAATTCCATCAAGTTCATCAAGTTCATCTTCGAAATATTTCATTAATTTAATTTGAATTTCATCAGATAAATATTTTTTACTTTCCTTATCAATCCTTACTAAATGTTGGTTATGAGCGATTACTCTTGTTTTAGCTGTTGTTGGTCTGTTATCATCAATTATCACCCCACATGAATTTATTTTTGAATCTTCTATAAGAGATAAAAATATTTTTCCGTCATTATCATTTCCAATCACACCTATCGGATAAGGAATACCTCCCAGCTTTAATATGTTTAATGCTACATTTGCTGCGCCGCCAAAACGATAAAATTCAGTTGAGACTTCCAGAACAGGTACTGGTGCTTCGGGAGATATTCTCTTTACTTCTCCACGAAAATAACAGTCAAGCATCATATCCCCTATAACTGCTATCTTTAATCCATTAAATGAATTCTTTAGTTGAATTATTCTTTTTTCAGATAATTTTGTCATTTTAATTTTATTTATTTGATACATCAAATTAAGGATAAAAAATGGTATGGTAAATTTTATGGCACAAATTTCTTCTTTCTCTTTTTAGTGACTTCCTTTGATTTGAATTCTTTTTTAACACTCCAGGACGCGAGCGCATTATTTAATTTCATTCGCACGAGCCCCTTATCACTGCCAATCCAAAGATCGTCACCGTCAAAATATAAGGAGAAAATAACAGAGGTGTTAATGTTAAGTTTATTTAAATCGACAGGATATACCTGATTATTAAGTCTATTTAGATATATAAGGCCCTTACCATACTCCCCCCCCTTCTTTTTATCAAAAGAATAAATCCCTGACCAGATATAGTTACCGGTCCTCTCCAGACAATAAATACCATTTCCGGGCAAACCATCTTCTTTGGAGATTCTTTCCCATCTGAATTTCCGGTCAAATTCAAAAATACCGCCAATATTAAATTTTGGTTGTTGAGGAGTCACAAATTCATCTGTAGCAAACCATACATTTTTATAATCAAAAAGCATATCGTGAATTGACACAGCATCCCCACTTTGTGTAAAACCTCCCTTTTTATTAGTCAGAAAGCTCCAGGAATTTTTATCATTGATGTCTTCATTTTTATCATAGACGTGCACCCCTGATTCAGAGCCAAACCATATTAAGCTGTCTCCGTCCAATTTGATGGAAATAATATTGTTTGTTTTGGCATCATTATTAACAGTACGATCATAATCGGTAAATTTCTGTTTGGCAACTTCCAGTCGTGTGAGGTTTTTAAATCTTCCAATCCACAAAATATTTTGTGACTGATCATAACACAATGATCTAATCCAGTTTCCCATTTCCCCACCTTGGGCAAATTTTCTTTTTCTCCACTGATCTTTTTTTTTATCATAAGTAAAAAGTCCATCACCAGAACCTGCCCATACATAATCTTTACTTACTGCTAAATTATAGAACAGGTCATTTTCAAGGTTTTCTTTTTTAGTAGAGAAATTGAACCATTTGTCTTCATTTCTGGAGTATCGGAATATTCCCTGTCCATATGTGGCAACCCAAATAAAATTTCCATCCCCTTTTATTGATTTTATTATTGCATTTTCAAGATAAAGCTGTGATTCTACCTGGGGAAATAAATGAGATGAACCTGACAAAATGAATAAAACTATTAGAAATAACCTACGCATAACATTTGATAAAATTCTGATTTAGCAATAAACAGGCTAATAACTCTCTTCTTTAGAAGGGAAATCACCATCCTTTACATCTTTAATATATGCAGAAACTCCTTTAAGGATATCTTCTGACAGTGTTGCATAATGTCTTACAAAACGCGGATGAAAGTCTACATTAAGGCCCAGCATATCGGGAGTTACTAATATCTGCCCGTCACAATGCATACCAGCACCAATCCCAATAGTAGGGATCTTAACAGATTCAGTAACTTTCCTTGCAAGATCAGCCGGAATTTTTTCGAGCACAATACTAAAAGCTCCAGCTTCTTCAATAATTCTGGCATCTTCCAGAATTTCGTCAGCTTCCTCCTTATTTTTTCCTCTTTCCCGATAACTACCAAATTGATATATGCTTTGGGGGGTAAGGCCAATATGACCCATGACAGGAATTCCTGCCTGAGTTATCTGCCTGATAGTATCGGCGACTCTTTTTCCGCCTTCTAGTTTTACGGCACCAGCGGGAGTTTCTTTCATTATTCTCCCTGCATTTCTGAATCCTTCATCAATGCTTAATTGATATGACATAAAGGGCATATCCACAATTAACATTGCCCGATTAATACCTTTACTTACTGCCTTTGTATGATAAATCATTTCATCCATTGTTACCGGAAGAGTGGTCTCATTCCCCTGAAAAACATTACCTAAAGAATCGCCGACCAAAATAAAATCAATACCTGCTTCATCAAGCAGTTTAGCAGTAATAAAATCATAGGCTGTTAATGCTGTTATTTTAACATGATTCTTTTTAAGAAGGGAAAGGGTTTTAGTAGTTACTCTTTTAATTTCTTTTTCTGTGCTCATTTTGTTACTAATAGTTTAATTAAAATAATTAATTATGAATTGTAGGAGAATTATTAAAAGTCATTTTGTAATGCTCCTCAAATCCTTTACAAAGAGACATTTCCAAACGAAAATAATCAATTTTTTCATTTAGGATAGTACCAAGTTCAATTGTATTATTTTCAATTTCCTTCTCAATCTCTTCTCTTAAGTTAACTGGAAGATTAAGATACCTTGTTATTCTTTTATGGAAAGTACCACAAAGAATTGATCCATGCTGAAGGACAACTTTCTCAAATTTCCTTTGGGCGCTTCCAACAATCTTTTTCCCTGAAAACTTAATTTCACTTTTAGCTGAGACAGCGAAACAAACCGCATTAATCTCTTGCTTATAAATTTCTGAGAAATTAGGCTGGTGATTTTCCAACTCGAAGGAAGTAAGCCTTGAATCATAAATTTTCAAGCCTTTTAATATAGCAAGATTTAATTGATTATAAATGTCCCGTACAGAGGATGTACTATCCAAAGGGTAAATAACTGAATAAGTTAATTCTTCGGAATGCAGAACTGCCCGTCCCCCGGTAGGTCTAATCGCAATATCGATATTATCTTTACTTGCTAGTTCAGAATTGATTGAGTTCAACGATTGATTAGCGCCCAAGGAAATGCAATAAGGATCCCATCTGTATAGCCTAAAGATAATTTCATTTTCCTTAAAATTATGCGCAAGTTGAAGGTCATATTCCATATTATATTTTCCGCTGTTAAAGCCGGAATTTATAAAGACCCATTTCATTTATTTTCGGACTTATTATCACGATCCACAATACCAGCCATAAATTCTGCTTCACAAACAAGTTCATCATTCACAAAAGTTCTTCCCTTCATAGTGAAGACCTTACTTCTTCTATTGATTAATTCTATTTCAAGAAAAAGCTGATCACCGGGGACAACCGGTTTTCTGAATTTAACATTATTGATACCCATAAAATATACAAGTTTTTCATCAAGATTAGGAAGCGAATTCAGTAACATAATTCCCCCGGTCTGTGCCATAGCTTCAACAATTAATACTCCTGGCATTATTGGTTGACCAGGAAAATGTCCCTGAAAGAATGGTTCGTTACCAGTTACAGATTTAACCCCGACCACTTTCTTATCCAGTTCGAGGTGGATTATTTTATCTACTAAAAGGAATGGATATCTATGGGGTAAAATTCTTTTAATTGCATTAATATCAAAAACCACCCCTTCTTTTTTTACAAATTGATATTTTTTTACAAGTTTTTTCTGCTGGTATAATTTTCTAACCTGCCGGGCAAATTCAACATTAGCCATATGACCGGGCCGGGCTGCCAGTATTTGCGCTTTAACAGGGGCACCAATTAAAGCAAGGTCCCCGATAAGATCAAGAAGCTTATGCCTGGCAGGTTCATTTTTAAATCTCAATTCCTTATCATTTAATATCCCATTTTTACCAAGTGTGATTTTATATTTAATTCCTACTTTTTCTCTTATATTTTCGAGTTCTTCCTCGTTAGCATGTTTATCAATAATTACTATTGCATTATCAATATCTCCACCCTTAATAAGTCCGAAATTAATAAGTTGTTCAACTTCACTCAAGAAACAGAAGGTTCTTGCCGGAGCAAATTCTGTAACAAATTCTTTTTCAAGATCGAAAAGACCAGTATGCTGGCTTCCCAGTGCAGGATTCTGGTAATCAACCATAACAGTTACTCTATAATTGTCCAATGGTAGCGCAACAATATCAATCTGTTTTTCACTGTTATGATAAGTTATTGTTTTATCAATTATCAGGTAATCCTTAGGAGCATCCTGTTGAACAAACCCGGCTGATAAAAGTGCCTCAACATACGGGAGAGCACTGCCGTCACCTACTGGAGGTTCAATTCCATCCAGTTCTATTATTATATTATCGATCTGAAGACCCACAATTGAAGCTAAAACATGTTCAACTGTATATACTTTGACCTCTCCGATTCCAAGAGTTGTCCCTCTAGATACATCAACTACAAAATCCGAATTGGCCGGAATCTCTGTTCTATCTGCCAAGTCACTTCTTAAAAATCTTATCCCATAGTTTTCTGGTGCAGGTTTAAAAGTCATTGTACAGGTAGTTCCTGTATGTAAACCCACTCCTGAAATAGATATTGGTTTACCTATGGTTCTTTGAAGTTCTAACATTAAGTTTCCTTAATTATTTCCTAATTATATTAAAATAGATTTTCAAAATAGCAAGATGATACCTGAAATACAATTGAAGATTTTACTTTACAATTTCATTATGAGAATAAAAATGTTGTCCAATATCAATAACGACCGGGGATAATATAGAAATAGATATAAAACCGAGGAGAAATTGTTTTGTTCTTCTATTTTTCGAGCTTTTCGGATAGTTGTTTTATCTGATTTTCCAACTGGTTAATTTTTTCTGCATATCTCGGAAGATTCCTAATATGTGCCTCAATTTGAAATGCAGTTTTGATTTCTTTGGCGGGAGAACCAAAATAAGTCCCTTCCTTTAAAATACTCTTTGATACTCCTGATTGTGCGATCAGGATTACTTTATCACCAATTTCGATATGTCCTGTTAGTCCGACTTGACCAAGTACATAACAATTATTTCCAACTTTAGTACTTCCGGAAATACCGACCTGAGAGGAGATAATCGTATTTTCGCCAATGACTACATTATGGGCTATTTGTGATAGGTTATCAATTTTTGTTCCCTTCTTAATAAGCGTACAGCCAATTGATGCCCTGTCAACTGAAACATTGGAACCAATTTCTACATCATCTTCAATAACGACATTACCTATCTGGGGGATTTTAATAAATTCCCCTTTCTCGTTTTGATCATATCCGAACCCATCAGATCCAATTACAGTATTTGCATGGATAATACATCTATTGCCAATTATGCATTTCTCTCTAATACTAATATTCTGGAATAAAAGAGAGTCATTTCCAATTTCAACATCCTCAAGAATAACAGTATTATGATATATTTTAACATTATCGCCGATAACGCAGCCGGCAGCAATAACTACATTTTTGCCCGCGGCAAAATTCTTTCCTATTTTAACAGACGGATCAATAAAGGCTGTATGATCAATTCCTTTGAGAGGAAACTCAGGTTTAAAGTATTTATTAACCAATTTAAAGAATGCTTTGTTTGGTTCTGCTACTTCAATATAAGATATATCCTCACGATTCTTCATAGAGCCGGTTTTTACAATTATGGCAGAAGCTTTTGTAGTAGCCAAGTATTTTTCATATGCAGGTAGATATAAAAATGTTAAATCACCCGCTTTAGATTCTTCAATTTTGGAAAGGTTAGTAATTATCAGATTGCTATCCCCTGTAATATTGCCACCGATAAAATCGGAAATCTCCTTCAGTTTGATCTTCATTTTACAGTTTTAATTTATTTAGCACTTTAACTGTAATATCATATTTGTCTTTTGCATATAGGAGAAGAATATCACCGCTCCTATCAAACACATAGTCATAATCCTCTTCCTGAGCAACTTCCTTAATAGCCGAAAAAACTTTATTTTGGACAGGTTTCATTAATTCATCCTGTTTCTGAAACATTTCACCGTTAGTACCAAATTTCTTTTCACGATAATCCGATACTTGTTTTTCCAATTTTACAAGTTCAGCTTCTGTTTCGGCGCGGGTCTGGTCTGTCATTATCAGTTTTCGTTTTTGATAATCATCATATTT
Organism: Ignavibacteriaceae bacterium; assembly: GCA_031292455.1. Classification (GTDB taxonomy): domain Bacteria; phylum Bacteroidota; class Ignavibacteria; order Ignavibacteriales; family Ignavibacteriaceae; genus Fen-1301. The sequence continues at coordinate 7,198 of JARLHC010000127.1, read as the reverse complement.
CGTTTTCCAATTATTTTCAATTTTATTTAATTCACCCTGCCACTCCTGTACCAACACATCCAATTTCTGACGGGCATCCTGAGCGTCCGGTAATTTATCCATTATGGCATCTGAATCGACATAGCCTATCTTCAATTGACCATAGGACATACCAGAAAAAATTAATAAAATCAATACACAGGAGAAAAGAATCCGTTTCATAATAGCTCCGGAAATAAAATTGATCACTTATATACGATATTATAGTAAAATAATAAAGATAAAGAATTATTCCTGTCTGCAATTTCAGGCAGGAATAAACTAAAAATAGTTATTTACCCCTTTTAAGGGAATCCAGTACCTGATAAGTAATATCAAATGATGAATCAGCATAGAGAAGTAAAACATCACCAGTCTTATCGAACACAAATTGCATATTTTCTTTTTTAGCTACTTCGGCAATTGCTTTATATACTTTTTCTTTGATAGGAGCGAATATTTTTTCATTCTCTTTATAAATTTCTCCCTGACCCTGGCCAAATTTTTGCCTTCTGAATGTTTCAATAGTCTGTTGTTTTTCAACTAATTGCTGTTGAATAGCCTGCTTTTTATCATCTTTCATTGTTCCTTGCTGTTTCTGATAATCAGCGTAAGAATCCTGGAGTTCCTTTGTCATACTATCAATCTGTGCGGTCCATTTATTTGTTAATGCATCAAGATCACCCTGGGCTTTTATTGCCTCAGGTAATTGAGTAAGAATGATCTGCGAATCCACATATCCAATTTTTAATTGCTGCTGTTGAGCAAAGATTGAACTGCCGGTTAAAAGAAGAACAGTTAGAACTAAAAGATATTTTTTCACTTATATTACCTCAAATATTAATATGAATTATTTATTAAAACCCTTTTCCAAATTGAAAATGGAAAAGCCAGGAGGGATCTTTGCCATCCACAGCCTTTCTATCGAACCCATAACCTAAATCGAAACCAATTAAACCAATTGGATTTATCAAAATCCTCGCACCGACACCTACAGATTTTCTAAGATTAAAAATATCTGTATTTGCAAATTTCTCAAACACATTACCTGCTTCAGCAAAAGTTAAAAGGTAGAGCGGAATTGGCTCAAGAGCAACTGCAACTCTGAATTCAGCAGTAAATCTTGCCATAACTCTTCCTCCTATTACAGTTCCCGAGGCATTTTGGGGACCAACTGTTCTGTCATCATATCCTCTTAAAGGTTCAGTGGCAATTACCAGACCATTTCCTCCCATATAAAAATATTCAAAAGGATTCACTTTTGTTTCTGAAGCTTTATCCAATTCCTGAAGATATCCGAAATTAGAGACAGTATATAAAGCAACCCTATTAGAATTAAACAATCTCTTATACCATTCTGCTTTGAAACCTAATTTATAATAACTAACGTCTCCAGGAAGAACCGGTTTACCGGATAATTCTGCATCCAGAGAAACTGAGGATCCTTTGGAAGGGAAAGTCGGATTATCGATATCTTTACGGCTTATAGTTGCGCCAAGAGTATACTGATTACTTTTACCTTCAGCATAATAGCCCTGCCCCTGTATAACATTATTATACTGATATCTGAATAATCCTTGAATATAAAAGAAGTCATCCGGCCATTTTAACCTTCTGCCGACCTTAATTGTTCCACCAGCCTGGCTTAAATCATAAATATATTGTTGTCTTGTATCAAATAATTCAAACCCTATAAGAGTTGGCGAATCAAACATCCAAGGTTCAGTAAAGCCAAGGGTAAAAGTTCTATAAACATTTCCTACTCCGAACTGCCAGTTAAAGCTTAAAACTTGACCGCCACCAAGTGAGAACGGGTCACTCATAGCAAAATTAGTCAAGGTAACACCGACTGATCCACTAAATCCAAAACTCCCGCTATAGCCAACAGAAGCATTCAAATAATCACTGGATTTTTCTTCAACATGAAATGCCACATTTACAGTACTATCATTTTCAATATTATAATCAATTCCCTGAGGGCCATATAATTTTTCAACATTAAAGAATTGCAAGTTAGCGAGCTGCTGAACACTTCTAAATAAGAGTCCTCTGTTAAAGAAATCCCCTGGTATAGTATAGAGTTCTCGTCTTATGACTTTATCTTTGGTTTTATCATTCCCCGAAATATCAACTCTTCCGATTTTAAATTGGTTTCTCTCTTCCATCCTGATAATTAAATCAATTGAATCCGGATCGACTTTTTGTTCCGTTGTTTCAAGATTAAATTTCAAATAGCCGTTATCAAGATAAAGAGATGAGATATCATTCTGTTTTTCATTTTGCCGAAGATTTCTCTCAAATTTTTCATAATCAAAAATATCTCCCTTTTTGAAATCCATCCGGTCAGATAATACTTCGCTTGGAAAGACAGTATTTCCCTGCCAGATTATATTCCTTATTTTATACTGAGGGCCTTCGTAAACGGTTATATAAATTTTTAAATCTTTATTGTTATTAAAATAAACAAGCGAGTCTGATGCAATCTCAGCATCCCTATATCCATTTTTAAGATAGAAATCTTTTATATTTTTTTTATCTTTTTCAAATTTCTCTTTATCGAATTTAGCACCGCTCCAGAATTTCCACCATTTAGCCTCTTCAATATCATCCATAGTGCCTTTCAGATCTCCATCCTTGTAAGCCAAGTTGTTAATAAAGTGGATTTCTCTAACTGTAACCTTGCTATTTTCTGATATTTTAAGTTTCAAGAGAATTCTATCTTTAATTTTATCAATTAAATTTGAATAGGTAATATCCCCAAAAGCATATTCAGTTGTATATTCATCGGCTAAATTTTTTTCATTTTGCCATATAACATTGATACCTTTTTTAGTCGTATCGGCTGAATAATATCTGTATATCAACGGATCAACTTGTGCATTCAGGTAACCGTCAGTAGCATAGTTTTTTAATAATTTCTGTTTAAGGCGGGAGATATCAGCAGCTCTGATTATTTGTCCCCTTATATAGCCAGCTTTATTCTCAATTTCAGAAGTACTTAAATCATCGTTACCTTCAATAACAAGTTTTTCGAATCTTGGCTGTTCTTTTACAATGATTTTAAGAAATACTCCATTCTGAATTTGTTTATCAATTACAATCTGAATATCCGAAAAGATATTAAGTGCCCAAAGCTGTTTTATAGCATTAAGAGTCTGATCGCCGGGAATTTGAATCTCATCATTAACTTTTAGACCGCTATTGGCAATTATAGTTGAAGCATCTGCCGATTTATTCCCATCGACAGCAATCCCCAATATTTTATAACTAATTCGTGTATTCTGAGAGTAAGAAACAGAAGAAAATATAACTAACCAAAGAAGAAGATTTATTAATAATTTCTTATGGGAGGATTGAAACATTCTTTAAGCCTTTTTCGTTCTTATTAAGTTGTTCACTGACTTTCCCGAACCTGCGTTCTCTTAGCTGAAAATTTTTTATAGCTTCATATAATTTCTTTCTTCTGAAGTCTGGCCAAAAGACATCAGAGATAAAGAATTCCGTATAAGCAATCTGCCAAAGCAGAAAATTGCTTACCCTAAATTCGCCGCTTGTTCTGATAAGCAAGTCAGGGTCAGGGAAACCTTTAGTTGTCAGATGTTCCGATATATATTTTTCATCAATATCATCTGCAATTATAGACTTATTTTCAATCTCTTTAGCAATGCATTTCATTGCTTCTAAAATTTCCCAACGTCCGCTATAGCTCAAGGCGATATTAAGAATCATCTTTTTATTATTTTTAGTTTTATTCATTGCATCGTGAAGTTCCTTTTGGACTTCACCAGGCAGAGCGGAAATATTACCAATAGAGGTAAGCTTTATATTATTTTCATTGAGTTCATCTGCTTCATCTCTCAAACTTCTTAAAAGAAGGCGCATAAGAGTTGAAACTTCGTTTTTAGGGCGTTTCCAGTTTTCCGTAGAAAAAGTATATAGTGTCAGATATTTTACCCCAATTTCAGCACAAGCTTTTACAATATCTTTTACGGATTCCACGCCTTTAGAATGGCCCGCGACCCGTGGAAGCCCTTTTTTCCTAGCCCATCTGCCGTTTCCGTCCATAATAATGGCAATATGTGCAGGAATCTGACCCGATTTCTTTAATTCATTTTGAAGTTTAAGATCGGATTCTGGTTGTAATTTACCCAACTTATTTCCTAAAATATCAAAAAGCTTGTAAAATTAACCTTATGACTGATTAATGTCAAGATAATGAAAAACTGAACTCATTAAAACATTTAGAGTATAAAGTTAGGAATAATGTTCTATTTAAAAAAGGTAAAAGTAATATCTATTTAAAAAGAAAGGGAGTTACTAACAAACCTTTAGAATTTAAGTACCTCTTTAGTATATTTAAATTCTTATTTTAATTAAAAAAACTATGGAATTAATCAGTAAATTACAAAGGATAAAAGGGCGGTTCGATCAGATTAATGAGCTGCTTTCCGACCCTGCCTTTATGAATGACCGTGAAAAAATTGTTTCTCTTAGCAGGGAAAGAAGCGATCTCACTGCCATAATGACTGCCTACGAAGAATATGCAAATGTCTTAAAAAATATTAAGGAAACGGTAGAAATAATACATTCGGGATCAGATAAAGAATTGTCAGTTCTTGCTGAAGCGGAGATAAATGAACTTGAAGAAAGAAAGGAAAATTTAGAGGAGGAGATTAAGATATTACTCCTACCAAAAGATCCAAATGATAACAAAAATATTATAATGGAAATAAGGGCGGGAATCGGGGGAGAAGAAGCTGCTTTATTTGCCGGAGATCTTTTCAGAATGTACACAAGGTATGCTGAAATTAAAGGCTGGCATTATGAGCTTGTTGATATAAGTAATACAGGTCTGGGAGGAATAAAAGAAGTAGTTTTTTCAATTAATGGTGAAAATGTGTACAGTGAACTGAAGTTTGAAAGTGGAGTACATAGGGTACAACGCGTTCCTGAAACAGAGGGAAGTGGAAGAGTACATACATCTGCAGCTTCAATAGCAGTATTACCTGAAGCAGAAGATGTACAGGTTGATATAAATCCCAACGAATTAAGGATTGATATATTCCGTTCAGGCGGCGCAGGTGGTCAAAATGTTAACAAGGTCGAGACCGCTGTGCGAATAACACATATACCAACCGGGTTAGTAGTACAGTGCCAAGATGAAAGATCACAGCTCAAAAACAGGCAAAAGGCAATGAAAGTATTACGAGCCCGTCTTTACGATGCTAAATTAAAGGAGCAGAATCAGGAAATATCTGCGGTACGTAAGTTAATGGTAAAGAGCGGCGACAGAAGTGATAAGATCAGAACATATAATTATCCTCAAAACAGAGTAACAGATCATCGCATCGGACTTACACTTTATAACCTTTCAAAAATAATGGAAGGAGATATATCTGAGTTAATTGAACATCTTAAAATTGCAGACAGGACAGAAAAACTACAGGCAAGCAATGAGATGTAGAATAATTAATCACTAATTTAACAGCGCATTATGAAAACAATTGAAGGTGAAATTAATATTACCGGGAAAAAATATGCAATTATATTAAGCCGCTTTAATGAATTTATTGGGGCACAGCTTCTTGAAGGGGCCATTGATTGTTTTAGAAAGCACGGGGTAGGCGAAAATGATATTACTTTAGTTAAGGTACCGGGAGCATTTGAGATTCCACTTACAGCAGATAAGTTAGCAGAATCAGGCCAATATACATCTATAATTTGTCTGGGTGCAATAGTTAAAGGCGATACTCCTCATTTTGAATATATTTCCGGATCAACTGCAGCAGGAATACAGCAAGTATCCTTAAAATATGGAATACCAGTTATTTTTGGGGTATTAACAACAAATAATGTAGAACAAGCCATAGAGAGAGCTTCAACTTCAAAAATGAATAAAGGATGGGATGCGGCAATAACTGCAATCGAAATGGGGAACATTCTAGATAAATTAAAATAGAATGTACGTGTCGATAAAAGCCAGTAGAACTATTCCTGTTTGAAATATTAAGATATATTAGCGTCATTGATCAAGATGGCACAGTTCTGCCGGATGTTTTTGTACTTTTTGGTTAGAAAAAATATAGTAAATTTGTTTAATAAAGTAATAAGAGAGAGCGAATAGGATATTTCTACGATTTAACTTATAACAACACCAGAAATATGAAAAAAATAATAGGGCTCTTATTCGTGTTAATTTACTCCCAAAATTTTCCACAACAAGCGAACAGTTGGAAAATTTATCCATCGATGAATGATATTAATGATTTTGTTATATCCAACAACTTGATCTGGGGAGCTTCAACAGGGGGTTCTTTCTTTTATAATCCGAAAGACAAAACATACAGAAAGTTTACTAAAGTTGAAGGTTTGACTGGAATTAATATTACAGCTACAGTTGCTGATAACAGTGGGAATATCTGGTTCGGCAGCAGTAATGGAGCTCTGGATTTTGTAAATGCAACATCAAATCAAATAGGATCGGTCCCCGATATATTAAATTCGGATAAAACCAACAAACAGATCAATAGCCTTCAGTTATCCGGCGACACTATAATTGCAGCAACAGATTTTGGAATTACTTTGATTGATCCAGTGAAAAAAGTATTATATGATACTTTCTTTAAGTTTGATTATTTAACTTCAAACTCAAAGATAAATTTTGCCGCTAAGTATGATCTAATATATGCTGCTTCCGATAACGGGATAATTATTCAAAAAACCGGTTCAACTAATTTATCCGCGCCTGAATCCTGGACTGTTTACAATACCACCAATGGCTTACCTTCAAACAATATTTATAAGATTGTAAAATATAAGGATTCAATAATTGCAGCATCCGATAAAGGGATTTCAAAATTTAACGGACAAGGATTTGAGACCTTCATTCCACAGTTGAGTAATAATAATATTACAGACTTATATGTAAATAATGATACTCTCTACATTCTAAACAACGGCACTAATGTATATTCTTTTGCCAATGGGAATTTAGTAAACATTTACACATTCAGTACACCTGTTATTAATTTAAAAGCAGACTCCAATTATGGTATTTTAGGTTCCAGCAGTAATGGTATAACACAGATTCATAATAATCAGCTCAATAATATTTGTCCTAATGGGCCTCTTGCAAATCGTTTTTATGACCTTGGAGTAGATAATGACGGTACTCTATGGG
>JARLHC010000126.1 GCA_031292455.1 Ignavibacteriaceae bacterium | reverse complement strand
GGAGAATCATACAGGAGGAAAAAGAACCCAACTTTTGATGCGGGAAAACAAAAAAAATAGTTAACTTTGAAAACGCTAAAAGTAGTTTTTAGGTGGTCAAACCTTTTGAACCTGACTGGTCAATATGCTGGCCCTCGACACACCTTTACTCCTTATTGTCGTTTTAAGGAACAAAAATGCCAATGATTTTAATAAGTTCTGCTTCCTTTAAGGGTGAGGAATCATGTGGACCTGAAACTTAAGGATCATCTGACCCTGGAACTGGGGAATAATGTGGACCCAGAACTGGGGAATCATGTGAACCTGTAACTGGGGAATGATGTGAACTTTTTAGCTATTTAACTGGGGAATAAAGTGGTTGCCGACATCAGATACTCTTGAAAAGCCATTTTGATTAAAGAAAATATCAAATTCATTCTCTGTTAATTCAGGATTTATCATAAATTTATCCACATCTGATGACGTTTCGGTTACCGGTTTGCCGATCATAAAGAAGAAGTAATCCAGCTGCTCAGCAAAATAACTACCTTCAGCCTCGAAACCATGAAATTTATTTCACAAATGGACACCGAATAATTATTTCAAGTGGCGGAAAATATTTATTTATTAAAATTAATGGGTTAAGATGATAGCCTATACAAAAGATATTTATGCTACAGGGTGCCTATTTCAATTTAACTGGTCAGCAATTGGTCCTCGACAGAAACATTTAAAGGTTAAAAACTAGCAATGAATTTGCCAAATTATATATTATTAATATTATTTAAAATATCAATGAAGTATTTTAGTTTAATGTTATCTTTACAAATAAATGCTAATGCTTCAAATAAAAAATCAGAAGAATAATTATATAAACTTATAAAGGACCATATATCCTTTAAGATTTTTCTTATTAAATAATCAACACGAGCGTCCCATCTCTTTCTATACAAAGCATTAATTACTCTGATAAGCATACCAAAATAATCTCTGAAACAAATTTCCTGAGTTAATGATAGATGTATCAATAATAATAGTTTTCCGTATTGGCTTTCTTTGCCTAGAATTAGATTATTTGTTAATAATCGTTCAATTAATCTATATAATTCAGTAGCGTTATAAAGATATGTATATCCGCCATTTGCTAACAAAATCAATTTTTCAAGCAATATATCTTCCTGCTTTTCATAAAATATATAAAGAAGGGAGGCAGTATTCTGAATTAATAATTCTTCTTTGAATATTCCTCTTGCCTTTCGTACAAATAAATCATCTAATAAATAAATATATCCATTACTTAAGGCTATTTTCATATTTTCATATTCTATTAAGGATAATAGATTGATATAATTTTTCTTCTCGTCTAATTCTTCGGGATTTATTTCTATATTATTTTGATTTATAGGAGTTAAAGCTGCCAAAATATTATTAAAGAAATTCAGATTTTTATTTTTCACCTCTTTTGAATATTCTGTCCCCTTAAAATGGCCATTTTCAATTCCTATACTCATCTTTATCCCATATTCTAAAGTATTCATTTTATCAATTATTTGAACAAAATAACCAAATGTTTTATTACTGATTACCACTCTTCCCTGAAATTTTATTATAAAGTCTTCCAGTAACTTTAATATTGATAATATTATAATTGATGAAGGAGATAGGAGAATTTTTGAGTTATCCTTAATAAATTGGGTTATTTCTCCGGTATAAAATAATTGATTTGGCATTTCTAATATGAATAGAATTGCGTCTGCAATATTACGTCCCTTATGCAATGCAATTTGGTTTAAAGGTAAGCCTATAGTGTTGCGAAAATTATAATCTGCTAGTATTTGCTTTTCATAAATTTCACCTTCCACCAATTCTGGCATCATAGATTCTAAAGGATGTTCAGGATTGAACTGTATTGTACGGAAATATTTAGATTCTGGCATGTTTTCCATGCAAAATCTTAGAACTCGGGTCTTAATTTTCCATATTTCCCTAATAACCCATTTATCACCTGCAAACTCTATTTCATTACCCTTTAATTGACCAATTAAACTAATTACTTCTGCTTTGTTTCTGAAATAAAACTGTGTCTCTGCAAAACAATTAATATGTTCAGAATAAAGAATTTCAGATTTTGAGGTTATACCTATCCATATACTTTTACTTTCATTTACAAGCATAACAGTGCAATCAGACGTCACCTCTTCCATCTCGGCAATATTGGGCATTCCAGGTTTTGGTCCAAGGTTTAGTCTGATATAATTAATAAAAACCTCCTCATTGAATTCATTACCATTTGCTGCGAAAGCTATTAAACTTATTGATTCCGCATTTTCATAATCTCCCATTACATAATAGCAATCTGCAGCAGTCATTAAATACAACGCTTTTTTCCCATTTTTCAGAATATCAACCAGATTTACTAAATCATATTCATTCAACTTTAATTTTAACAGTGCATAATTATAAGCTATATCAGGAGTTTGCTTTATTTCAAACAATTTTCCAATATATTTTTTACATATATTAAAATTTCCCCTTCCGTATTCTAAATTAGCTTTATGAGCAAACCAAGTTTCAATATCAATTTTCGAGATTAAATATTTATCAATAATAATACTTGCTTGTTCAATTTGAGCTTTTGTGCCAATTTTTATTGCATCATTTACAAATCCTTTTTCAGCCTCATAACTATATTTTAAATATGGTTCTATTACCTTTAATGCTAGATCGAATAAATTTATTTCCCTTAATTCCTGTCCAAATAATAATCGGGGTGCATAATTATCATCTGGAATGGAATCGATCATTTTAACATAATAATTGTATGCGCCTGTTTGATTTCCTTTATCATATTCCAAACGAGCTAATGTTTTATAAATAAAGACTGGGAATTTGGTGGTATCTATAAAAGCCTGAGCGTATATTTGTATTTCCTCGTAGCTTTTCCTTTTAGCATAGCATTCTATAAGAAGAGATGCTGTTACGCCTTCAGCGTCATATTCTTTGATTTCGGAAGAGAATTCCTCTGCTTTCTCAAACAAATTTAATTTATAGAAACAGCTTAAAATTCGTTTGGTAAGATGAGTATCTTTTGACTGATGATATAATTCTAATAAAATCTCAAGAGCATCTGAATATTTATTATTATAAAAGAATATATCCGCCGTGATATTCTTGAATTCAAATCCTCTCTTAATATTTTGAGGGGATTTTAAATATTCCTCATATGCAAGGGATATATCATAATATGCTATTAGTGTCAATCTATGCGTCCAATATTCTTCAATAATTTTAACGGTAGTTCTATTAACATAATCATTGATATCATTGGAAATAAATTCCATGAACAATGCTTTTAATTTATTTTTTTGTTCTTGAGTCATAGTATAAAGAATCCCCCTTTTATCAATTATTTCATATGCCTGCGCTAAGATAGCAAAATATTTATGTTCGAATAAAGGTTCTTTGTCTAAAGCCATATTAAAATAATTAAGAGCCTCATTGTATTTTTTCTTTTCGAATAACACTATACCTATGAAGAAATTAGCCTCAGCAATTCCGGAATAAATTTCTTTTATTTTAAAATTTTCTTTATCATCACACAAAAGGTCAATTATAATGTCATACTTCTTAATGTAATAATTCCAAAAAACTTTCTTCCGTATAATTTTGTTTTCAGTTACACCTAATTCGTTGTATTTAACAATCATATCATTAAATAAATACTCATTTCTTTTAATTGTGGCATAATGCGATAAATAGTCACATATTCTTACTGTATACACGTTTAAAGCTTTAATAGTTGGATAAATTTTATCAGCATCTTCAATGTTTTCTTGTTTAATATAGATTTCAGCCTCATAAGAGAGTATCTCAGATTTTATTATTATAGGAAGTTCATTAAAATTAGGCATGCTTTTTATTGAATTTATAAATTCAAGTATTTCTGGCAAGTGAAAATTTTTAATATTTAATTCAAATGATTTAAATATATTATTAAATAGTAGCGTTAAAATATTTTTATCTATACTATCGTTTTCTTTTATGAGAAGCGCTTTTATTTCTTTTATATCATAAGCTATCGCGTCCATTCTATCTGTTTCATTTTTCTTAGAGTTAATGATGGTTTCCTTGATCTCATTAATAATAATTCCCTGTTTTTCAAAAAAGAAAATGATACTTCTAAAAAGTTTATCATTATTTTTGAGCTCCATCTCTAATAATTTTTTAATATTATCAATATCACTCTTAATTATGATTTCATTCATTACTAATTGAGAAAGATTATTTTTAAGGAATTCAAAAGTTTCTTCCATTAATTTACTTTTTTCACCATCCTTTGATGCGTATAATAGTTTTTCTGCTCCTGTTCCTATTATTGGGATAAAATTTAGGACAGCACGAACTAATTTCTCTTTTTGTTCATGACTATAAATATCAAAATTTTGCATGGTCATACAACACATCTTCCTATAAAGTAGTTTTATCAAATATAAGTTATTGTATCTTAAGTTATTTTATTTATTAGCAATTATCAAACAATTTCATAATAAAATGCTTGTTATGATAAATTAAATTGCTTGTTCCTCTAGTTATTTAAAATAATATTATGAAATGATTTTCTTCGAAATCTCCCTCTTCATTCTTGCCAAGCGAAAGGCATGCTCAACAAAAAACTGTTTATAAATTCTTAATTTTATCTTTAAATTCCTTAGAACTCATTCCTATTGTTCTCAAATTTGTCTTGATATGTAGAATAGGTACTTCGGAATAATTTGAATCAACAGTCACGGGTCTTAATAATGGTTTGTCGGTACTATTATATATCTCATGGGAGGATTCGGTTCTGATAAGGGTTAGTCCGATGGATTTTAGAAATTTCCGGAACTTTTTTATAGGGACCGGTTTCATTTCAATTAACAACAAATTGGAATATTAACTTTTTGGTTATATTGTTTTGCCGCTAATTTATGCAGTCTCTCAATTTTAGAAATACTCTGTTTCGGAGGTTCATATTTTGATTGCTGAAGTCTCCAACCATTTTTAAGTAAATATTTTTCCAATGTTCCCAGTTTGTGAGTTTCATCCAGAAATATTTTTACTTCTGTCTTAAATGATTCAAGTGCTTTTTTACTTGTGTCTGCGTATGCAGATAGATCAAGAGCAGGGCAGAAGGCAACAAAATATTTGTCTTCTTTTACTACAAAAATATCGATGTTTAATGCTAATGAATTTTTCATTTGAATAATTTTATTTACCAGGCCCATATTTTAATTCCTATGATATAAAACCAATAATATTGAAAAAAGATTTTAACAATTCCAACCCACACATACAAAAATAGTCATATAGAAATTTAGATAAAAGTGAAATAATAATAGCCCATTCTACCCATACACCTCCTTCGCCAGTGTCAAACATTTCCGACCCTTCCTCAGCTCCTCTGCCAGCAGTATGCTCTCATGCAATTTCTGCTTAGCACGGTTTCTGTATTCTGCCAGATCCGCCTTCTCCTTACGCTTCCTGCATATCGCATCTACGTAAGCAACTTATACGTACCCCTATTAATACGTAGTTACTGTTTCTCTTTCCGATCTGCCTTATCCTTTGTTTCCTGCAGATAGTTCTCAAATAAGAATGTCACCGGCTCATTATTTTTCAAGCAATGGAAGAAAAGTGGCATACAAAAGGAGAGTCAATTTGGAAATCACTGTAATCATAAGAAGATACTTTGACTCACAGGGATAAATAAAGCTTTTGGTAAAGTTATAAAATTTAATATTGATAAATCTAAGGCAGAATGATAGTGGGATTATTGGGGGAATCTAGAATTAATTTTATTATCTTTTTTAATTTTGGTATCTCATTAATACATACGTCAAATACAATGTCGCTATTTAGATCAAAGTAATGATGAGAAAGGACATCTCTCATCCCCATTGCTTTCTTCCATTCAAATTCTGGATATTTTTTAAACAGCAGTTTATTGGTAACTTTATCCAGGTTCTTTATACTTTCTCCAAGCGCAACCAATTGCATACAAATTGAATCAAGTCTCTCTAAATTCCTATCGTTTTTAAGAAAATCCTCAGATGCTTTAATCGTCTTCATCCTCTTTTCTATCGTCTGAATAGACGACAAAATTTGCTTAGAAATTTCAATTAGTAATTCATTATTAAGCATGGACCCCTTTCTCATCAATTTGCTTTTTTAAGTATTGATTCATAGACTTTCTGATTACTACCAAATCTACTTTCTTATGAAATAATTTTTCAACATCCTCCTTAATACCTATCAAATCAAACATTCGTATCGGTTCAAGACGCAAAAAAATATCAAGATCGCTATTCCTGCTTGCGGCTCCCGTAGCATATGAACCGAATATACCTATCTCTTTAATAACATCTTTGTATTCAGAGTTTGATTTGTATCTTCTTAATGCTGAAATAATATTTTTTTTGTCCATTCTGGAGATTATCACTTTTTTATTCGGTTATCGTGAAATAATTATATCTAAATATACCAATTGAAGTATCGATATTCAACAAATCCAACTGTTGAAAAACATCTCCTCCATTCTTCCCCTGCTCCTCCGTCCGCAGTATGCTTTCATGCAATTTCTGCTTGTCCCGGTTCCTGTATTCAGCCAGGTCTGCCTCCTCCTTCAGATCGCATCTACGTAAGCTCAATCGAATGCAATTTCATATATGAGGAATTATTTTCCAAACACAATTCAAAATCCGACTATGGAACAAGAAAAACGTAGAAAATATTTCCCACTTGCTGCAAAATACGTCTCTTTTAAAGGATAAATGTAAAGAAATCGCAGCTAATAAAGATTTTCGTGAAGCAGTAGAATTAGGATTTGATAAATCTAAGGTAGGATAATACTCGAATTCAATTTTATTCTACCGATTGTTGTGCCGGTTTATTTAATAAAATTTCTTCTGCAGAAGGATTAAATTCTTTTATGTTCCCTTTGAAAAATTTTGTGGGAATATCTATTGCGCCGGTAGTGTGGCCAAGATTTGCAGTAAATGTGGCGATAAAGGCTCTAATATATGGAAACATTATAGCGGTAGCATTTGCGTTTATTAAAGTCTTTCTGATTTCCTCCGTAACCTCATCACTTGAAATTTCAAAATTTCCTACTGCCACTAAATCAAGTCGAAAGTGTTCTTCCCCCTTTAAATTAACTTTCATAATAATTTTAAATATATTGGGCTGATCTACAGGCAAAAAAACCTGAGGTTCAACTTCTATATCAACTTTTGATTGTTTTTTGAAAGAAGTAGAAATAAAATTGACATTGATTATATCAACACCATGAAATCTTAATTTAGGCTGATCCTTAATCTCCATTTAGGCAGCCAGAGTGTAATTGTATTCCCCTATCGAAAAAGTGAGAATTTCACCTTGAGTTGTATTAGCATTATAACAGAATTCGCCAAATTCAGTTTCCAATGTTTGATAGTCACCTTCTCCTAAATCAGCAAAGGCCTCTTCACGCTTTTTTGAGTTAAGCCATTCCCTTAGGCTTTCTGGTGATTCTTTTTCTAAAGTCTCAATCAAGAGCTTTTCTATTTCACTATAATTAATCATGTAAACATTCTCCATCTAAATGATAATTAAACGAAAGTATAATGTTTTTATTGTAAACACAAAGCTGTATTCTTTTTTTATAAAACAAATTTTGTACCAAACTATATGATTTACTAGTAGGGAGATCCTGAAAAAGCACCCCCACTATATTTTGGTATATCCCATGTTCTCTCATATAATCATTAATTAGCTTTATACTCGGTCGTTCATTTATTTTTTTAATAAAATATTCTGCTGCAATCTCAATTATTTTGACATAAAAATTATAATCCTGTTCATTGAAAACAGTATTTAATACATCATCAAATAAAATCTCAGACTTATAAATCTCATAATGCTTTGATCTATATTCTGCATCTTGACCCCACCTCATTGCATCTAGTTCGTCTGACCAAAAATAATATCCACTTCCCAGCCACGCACTAGTCCTTAGACAATAACCAGCAAAATTAGCTCGTATTTTACGTTTCTCAAGAGTCTGGTAAAAAGTCCGATTCAATATACTAACTTGCTATTGAAAGATTTTGTTCCTGGTTACAGTTATTTATTATTACCTGCCACGAATTTACTATAATTTTACATCTTTTCAAAAACGGGCTAATATTGGTAAATAGTAAAATCCAAGAAAAACCTCCATTATAAGGGAAATACTCAATTTTGGTCTAAAAGACATAAATATTGTAATATTTACTAATAAAACAAGCAGTAATTACTGATTTTGAAGTATTGTCTCAGTTTCGATTTTCACTACCACCCACTATATTACAGCATTCATTTTCCCCCTCACCCATAAACCTCCTTTACCAGTGTCAAACACTTTCCGCTCTTCCTTTGCTCCTCTGCCCGCAGTATGCTCTCATGTAATTTCTTCTTGTCACGGTTCCTGTATTCTGCCAGGTCTGCCTTCTCCTTACGCTTACGGCATATCGCATCTACGTAAGCAAGACTCATTTTATGGTACTTTACCCCTTCCCTGAATGCAAAATCAACTGCATCAAACCCATATTTATTTATGTATTCATTCACTAAACGCTTTTCCTCAGGCAATACATTCAGCTTCCTCCACGTTTGCTCCAAAAGCACCCCCGCCTTATCCGGCTCCCTGTGAACATTACTCTCTTCTCCTCCTTCCGTATTTAAATCCTCAAACTCTAAAACCTCCTGGTCCTGATCCTTGTCCTTATCCTTGTCCCTTGCAGACCCTCTGCAGCCCTTAGAATTATTATCAGAAGAAGAAATAAGATTACTAGGAATATTTTCAGAATTAATATTCTTGGATTCACTCTCACTTTTAATTGTACTTCCACATTCTCCCTTTATCCTCAAAAAACCTTCCTTAACCGCATAATCATAAATATCTTCGTCCCTTAACCTGTTAAGCGCTCCCTTTATAG
>JARLHC010000125.1 GCA_031292455.1 Ignavibacteriaceae bacterium | reverse complement strand
GTTTCAGATCTTAATCTAAGTACATTTTTTAATTATCATCTTAAGTTAGGCGCTTTATGCACTTTGGCTATAAGAGAGAGAGAAACTTCAAGATGTTTTCTTTTCGATAATGAAAATAATCTTTGCGGTTGGCGGAATAAAAAGACAGGTGAGCAGAGGTTAGCTGTGAGAACAGGTAAACATCTTAATGAGAAGGCTTTTAGCGGAATAAGTGTAATAAATCCTGATGCTTTAGAATTGTTACCAGAGAAAAAAATATTTTCATTAGTAGACTATTATTTAATGATTGCTTCTAACCATATAATAAAAGGGTACGAGGATATGAAGACCAGTTGGGCAGATATTGGAAATCCGACGGAGCTTGAAAAGATGCAATCCAGGAATCAATTACTTTCATTTTTATAAGTTTATGAGATAGACGATTATAGCGGATGATATTTATTTGCTGAATTGATATTAATATATTAGAATTTGTCGTTATTTTTGTACTGTAATTTATTTATGCAATCCCGTCCCTCACAGGTATGATTTTATTTAGTGGGAATGGCATTAATTTTAAAAGAAGGAAGAATGATTAAAGCAATTTTATTTGATTTAGATGGTGTTATTGTAGATTCATTACATTATCACTACCTTGCCTGGGATCATATGTTTAAGGAAATTGGCGGAAGTGTTACGGAAGAGAGCATATTTCTTACAGAAGGAATGAATTCGTTTGAAATTTTACCTCACTTTTTAAAACAATTTAAAGTAGATCTTCCAGAAGAACAGCACAAAAAATTCATAGAAGAAAAGCGTAAATATTTCCGTCAAATTGCAAAACTAACTTATTACCCATATGCTTTCGAAACTATATCGGAACTGCGGGACAGGGGATACACTACTGCATTGGTAACGGCATGTGCAAGAAAGAATATGGAAATGTCGATCGATACTGAGCATCAGAAATTATTTGATTTCATAATCAGCGGTGATGATGTTCCCCGATCCAAACCCAATCCTGATCCTTACCTTATAGCGCAAAAAACACTCGGGTTAGAAGTATCAGATTGTGTTGCAGTAGAAAATGCACCTTTAGGCGTTGAATCTGTTAAGAATGCAGGAATGATCTGCATTGCTGTTGAGTCTACACTTTCGAAAAAATATCTTCAAAAAGCTGACTTCATAATCAATGGTATAGAAGAACTGCCAGGTTTTTTCCCCAGATTAAAAAGGTAATCAGGACATAAAAGATTTATTTAATTTCCAATACAGAGTTACAGTTCGCCGATATCCTCATTCCATAGGCCAGGATTGGAGAAGATGAATTCTGCCATTAAATCGTTACATTCATCATTCTGAAGTACTTCAATTTTTACACCGCGAGATTTTAATAATTCTTCTTCACCAAGGAAGGTCTTGTTTTCACCTATAACCACTTTAGGTATATTATAAAGAAGTATCGCACCGGAACACATAGAGCATGGAGAAAGAGTAGTATATAGAATACACTCCCTATAGACAGAAGCAGGCTGCCGGCCTGTATTTTCAAGAGCATCCATTTCACCATGAAGTATAGCGCTGCCTTTCTGCACTCTCCTGTTATGACCCCTCCCAATAATCTGACCATTATGGACAATTACAGAACCTATCGGAATTCCTCCTTCATTTAATCCTTTCCGGGCTTCTTCAATTGCAGCCATCATAAAATTATCGACCATATACTACTCCAAGATTAAAAAGATTATTCTATTTACTTCCGGATAAAATAATAAATTGTCAGTTCAGTTAGTTGAAAATTTTTACTAACTTAGAAACCATTAAATATAAACCGGGTTGTTGAGGTCATTATGAAATTTGGATATATCCCTGCTGTTACGGGGTTATTAGCAAAAGAAGAAGTAATGTTACAGGAAGTTGGAAATTATTTTTCCTTATTAAATAAAATCGGAGGGGAACGTCTTAATTCAGACCAAACGAATAATCCAAATCCTTTATTCTATTTTCTAATTTCAGGAGGTACTGAAAATACAGTACTTCAGCTTAGGGCAAATAGAAGTAAAACCTCACCGGAAGAACCAGTTTATTTAATAGCGCATCCGGGAAATAATTCCCTACCCGCATGTCTTGAAGTATTAGCCAGATTACAACAGGATGGAAATCCCGGAAGAATATTCTATATAAAAAATTCAGATGATGCAAATGGAATCAATCAAATTGTTACTGCATTGCATGATAACGAAGTTATGAAATCAATGAAGAAAGCAAGGATAGGTTTGGTTGGAACTGCATCTGATTGGCTTGTGGCAAGCAAACCGGACGCCGAAATTGTAAGAAAGGTTTGGGGGCCTGAAATAGTACATATAGATTTTTATGATCTTAAAGACAGGATCCGCAAAGTATCATCGGAACATTTAGTTAAATATAAATCCTCCCTAATTAAAAGTGCAAATAAAATCATAGAACCAACCCAATCGGAAATTGATGAAGTTGTAAAGGTTTATGTTGCACTAAAGCAATTGGTAGAAGAATTAAATCTTGAATCAATAACGGTAAGATGTTTTGATCTTGTTTCCGACATGAGGACTACAGGATGTTATGGTTTATCCCAATTAACGGATGATGGAATAATCTCCGGTTGTGAAGGAGATTTAAATAGTACCGTGGGTATGTTGTGGGCAAATAAACTGGTTGACGAAACTCCCTGGATGGCTAATCCAGCGCAAGTAGATGAACAAAACAACCGTTTATGGCTTGCACACTGTACAGTTCCAAGGAAATTAATACAAAAATATAGTTTGCGTTCACATTTTGAATCCGGATTAGGTGTAGGGATTCAGGGTACTTTCAATACAAAACCCATAACACTTTTACGTATAGGGGGAAAGGAAATGAGAAAATTATGGTTAGCGGAAGGAAACATTATGCAAGCAGGATTTGCAGAGAATTTATGCCGAACACAGGTTGAAATTGAATTGACATCCGGCGGGAGCGTAAATGATTTGCTACGGGTACCGTTAGGAAATCATCTGGTAATGATATATGGTCATCATCTTGAGAAGCTTAAATCCTGGTGGGAATTAATGATAAACCAGGGATAAGCAAAGGCCTAACCCCGGTTTACAGAATATCAATAAATCTTACTTGTTTAATTTTAATGTAGACAATTCACTTGCAATTTTCCATGATCCGTTATCTTTAACGAGAGTAACGAAACCAGATTCTTTTAATTTAGAATCAGTGATATCGACCTTAGCTACCGCCGTATTTCCATTAATATCAACATCGCCGATATTTACGTTTCTTTGCCAGCCGCCTTTTTGTCCACCTTT
>JARLHC010000124.1 GCA_031292455.1 Ignavibacteriaceae bacterium | reverse complement strand
CTTCTTAAACCTTTTTCTTCATTACCTATTATTAAAGCCGCGGGTAGTTTATAATCCATAGAAGAGTAATCTTTACTTTCCTCTAATGAAGCGCCAATTACCCAGAATCCATTGTCCTTCAGAACCTTAATTGTATTAACTAGATTATTTACAAGGCATATTTTTGCATGTTCCGCTGCCCCGGCAGAAGTTTTTATAACAGTTTCATTTATTGAAGCGCTGTTATGTTTTGTAATAATTATCCCATCAACTCCTGAACATTCTGCTGTCCTTAATATAGCACCCAGATTTCTTGGATCCTGAATTGAATCAAGAATTAACAATAACGGATATTTTGTTTTCTTTGAATCAGTAATAATGTTTTCTACGGAATAATATTTCTGCGAAGATTTCCTTGCAGCAACTCCCTGTGAGTTTGCATTGGCTGTAACCGCAGTGAATTTATCATACGGAAGCTGGCTTAATTTAATCCCCTTCTTTTTAGCCGCTACAACAATTGCATTTATTATATCTCCCTTCTGTCCATATAGTAAAAAGACCTGTTCAATTTCTTCACCTGAATTGATCGCTTCAAGGACAGGTTTACGCCCTATAATCAATTGCATAATTAAAGTTTTCCATTATGGTTGTGCTTAATCTTTTTAATATCTGTTTTTAGCTGGACTGGAATAAACTTCTTACGGTTTTTATTATTGGTAAAATAATAAAAACCGGTAATGCCGGTAATTATCATTAAAGCTGAAATCAGCTGGGCTTCTGTTAAACCGAATAATAAACGCTCGTTTAAACGAATAAATTCAACTAAGAACCTCTCAATACCCGCAAATATCAGATAGAGCATAAACAATTTCCCGTCGGCCCAGTCTTTCTTTCTTAATTTCCATAATATCCAGAATATTATAAGCATAATTAAAAATTCATAAATGGGAGTCGGGTGCAGCGGAGTATTATCCGGTACTATTCCACCCGCGTAGTGTCTGGCAATTTCTGAACCTCTGAACATCACGGAAGGAGGTACTGTTCCATGCTCATAATTTGTCCCCCATGGCAAACTTGTTGGTATGCCATAATCTCCGTCACCCGCAAGATGGCAGCCTATCCTTCCTATTCCATAAGCAATTGCTAAAGAAGGTGAGGCAGCATCTGCAATAACAAGAAAAGGCACTTTTTTCCTTCTTCCATAGATCCATATAGCAATTATTGCTAATATTAATCCACCGTAAAATGTAAGTCCTCCGGGAGAAAATGCTTGTCCAATCGGGTTTTTTAAGAAAAGATCCCAATTTTCAAACAAGTCGAACAGTTTGCTTCCTATTATTCCGAAAATAATAGCTAATAGTGTCACCTCGGTGGCAAAGTTAGAACTCATTTTCCGGCGTTCTATTTCTTTTGTTAAAATATAACTTGAAATAACAAAAGCTATCCCCAGCATCAATCCAAAGCTGTAGACTGTAAAGGGACCTATTTTGAACAATTCAGGATACATTCAACTATTCCTCTTTATCATTAGTCAATCCTTAATCTATATTAACACAAAAGGAAGGTTCAGATATAAAAATAAACATTGGTTCGGGACTTTTAAGAAGAACTCTTTAAATTAGTTAATACTTTTTCTAATTGATTTAGCGGCACTTGATGCTGATCGCCTGTACTCATGTCTTTAAGATTACAATAACCTGATTTATATTCATCTCCGCCTATAAAAAGAACAAATCTTGTATTCATCTTGTTTGCTTCTCTCATCTGTGCTTTTACACTACGATCAAGGTAATCAAAATCAACAGAACAACCATGACTTCTGAAAAAAGAAGCAGAATCATAAATAAATTTTGAAAGGTCTTTATCCAGTTTAATAATATATATGTCCAGTGAATCATCAGGTAGGGTGAAAGATTTCTCATTTTCACAGGCAAGGAGTATTCTTTCAATGCCTGCAGCAAATCCTACTCCCGGTGTAGGTTTTCCGCCAAGCTGTTCAATCAGCAGATCGTACCTTCCGCCGCCGCATAGCGCACTTTGGGAACCGACCTTACCACTTATAATTTCATATGTTGTTTTTGTATAGTAGTCAAGCCCTCTTACAAGTTTGGGATCGATCTCGAAAGGGATTCCTGCTGAAGAAATTGCTTTGATTAAAGTTTCAAAATCATTTCTGCTCTCATCATCCAGATATTCTAACAACATAGGGGCACCCTTTAACAGATGCTGGTCGCCTTCAACCTTGCTGTCGAATATCCTTAAAATATTATTATCAAATCTTTTCTTGCTGTCTTCGGAAAGCAAATGCTTTTTATCTTTAAGGAAGGATTTAAGTTTTTCTTTATAAATTTCTCTCGATGACGGTACCCCAAGAGTATTAATTTTGACAGTGAGGTCCTGCAATCCCAGTTTTTTAAGTATATAATAAGAAAGCTGGATCATTTCAGCATCGAGATATACTGAATTACTCCCTAATGCTTCCCCTCCGAACTGATGGAACTGTCTGAGTCTGCCGGCTTGGGGTCTTTCCTGCCGGAACATCGGGGAAATATAAAAAAGTTTATTTAATGGCTGCTGGTTTCCTAATGAATGTTCGATGAAAGCCCTTGCAACAGAAGCAGTCATTTCGGGTTTTAATGTAAGGCTGGTTTCACTCCTG
>JARLHC010000123.1 GCA_031292455.1 Ignavibacteriaceae bacterium | reverse complement strand
TCAATCATTGTATCAATCTGCTCTTCTGCTTCCTCAGGCGGGAACTCAAGCTCAAGTGCTGTATGAATTACCTCACGCTTAAGCTGTTGATTATCGTCTGATTTAAGCATGCTTATCAGCCAATTGAATATTGGAATTCGCTTGACTCTCGTAGCGAAAATCTCCTTCCTTGCAGTAATACTGGCTTCCGTATATGTTTCACCTAATGGAGTTAAAGTAATATCTCCTTTTTCAATAGTCGCAAACCCGAGCAACTCCGCTACTTCTGTAATATGTAACAGGTGATCCGAATCCAGTCCCAGTTCATCAGCCAACAGGTATATATCCAGTTTCTTATTCTGTCCCTCTGCAAGGAATTCAAGCACTCCTGCCAGGTTGGCTATCTGAATAGTTGGGAGTTTTCTTGTTATACCTGGCTCTCCTGGTGCCGTTCCTAATTCTATATGCTCAGGTTGCGTCTGACCGGCTAATATGCCATATACCTGATCAACAATATTCTGGAAAGCTGTATCTTTCTTATGCCTGGGATGTGATAGATCAACGGCAATATCCGCAACTATTCTGCCTGGGTTTTTCTCCATCACTACTATTCTTCCGGCTACTGATACTGCTTCTTCAATGTTATGTGTTACCATCAATATTGCTTTTGTTGGAAGTTTCCCTTCAGTCCATAATTCAAGAAGTTCTCCCCTCAATGCCTCTGCGCTCAAAACATCTAATGCTGAAAATGGTTCATCAAGACAAAGAAGTTCAGGTTCAACTACTATTGCTCTCGCAAACCCTACTTTCTGTCTCATCCCTCCTGATAATTCACGTGGATATGCCATTTCAAATCCGTCCATACCTACCCTGTCAAGAGCATCCAGCGCTCTGCGGTTTCTTATATCTTTCGGTATACCGATCGATTTTAATGCTACCTCTACATTTTCAATTACTGTTAGCCATGGAAATAAGGCAAATGTCTGAAATACAATTGTAGCATGAGGATTAACCCCTGAAAGCTCCTCACCTTTGTATAGTACTCTTCCTTCAGATGCTTCCTGAAGACCGGTTATGATTCTCAGTAATGTGCTTTTTCCGCATCCGGATGGACCAAGAAGACATACAAATTCCCCCTCTTTAACACTCAGGTTAACATCTTCAACGGCTGTAAACTTCTTCTTCCCCTTGCCGTATGAATGATATATATTCTTCAACTGTAGTAGAACTTCATTTTCTTTCTTTATGATACTATTCATATTTATTCCATCTTATACTTTTCTTCAGCTATTGTATAGAGTCTCCTCCATACTAATCTGTTTATTAAAACAACTGTCACTACCATGCTTAATGTCCCTGCTAACAGCAGGGGATAATTCCCGTCAGCAGTTGCTCCGGATATAACTGCTCCTACTCCGTGGGCAGACATCGTCGTTCCTCCAAAATTCACATATTCAGCTACTATACTTGCATTCCATGCCCCTCCGCTCGCTGCTATGGCTCCCGTAATTAGAAATGGAAATAAAGAGGGGAGTATAAGCGTTTTCCACTTCCCCCATCTCGATAATTTCATTAGCTCTGCTGTATATTTTAAATCCTGGGGAATAGCACTTGCTCCTGCTATTATATTAAATAATAGATACCATTGTGTTCCCATAAGCATCAAGACTACAGCAGCTATGTTTAAACCGTTGGGTAGTTTTAAAATAAATAATAACAGAACTGGAAATAACGCTGTGGCCGGAATACTTGCGAATATTTGCACCAGTGGCTGAAGAAATGTTGCTACTTTCCTGTTCGTGCCGATAGCTACTCCTATTGGTACTGTCCATAACAACGCTATTATCAACGAAATAATTACCCTTGTAAATGTCGACAAAACTCCTGTTGCTAGGTGCAGCCAATCGGATATAGCTAAAACTGATAGCATATTCGATGCCTTTACTATTCCGTAGAGAAAACCTGCTCCTATGATAAGAATAAATACTTTCATTACTCTGTTTGACTTTTCCGGTTCATTCTCTAATACTTCCTTTCTGTTCCCTGCCTTTATAAGAAAGGTATCAATTCTTTCATTAATCTTCATAAAGATTTTTGTGTGTATCCAGTATATAATATCTGATGACTGGATCAGATCATAAAACCATGATGTTGGCGGCTCTTCTCCTTCTACCATTTCTAACTTGTATTTGTCAGACCATGCAAGTAATGGTCTCCATACTAATTGATCCAATGCTACAATTACAAATATCAGTGTTCCAATACCAAAGAAAATAGCTGTAAAGTTCCCTTTATTTGCAGCTTCCTGTAAATAGGATCCAAGCCCCGGTAGCCTGAAATCTTTATTGCCTACTGTAAATATCTCCGCTGCCATTAAAAAGAACCATCCGCCCGCCCAGCTCATAATACTGTTCCAGATTAGCGGAATTACCGCAAATGGAACCTCCAGTGTTTTTATCCGCATCCATCCGTTTAACCTGAATATCGAACTCGCTTCTGTTAGTTCTTGAGGTACAGTTTTCAACGACTGGTACCAGGCAAATGTCATATTCCATACTTGACTTGTAAATATCAATATTACTGAACCTAATTCAGCTGCAATTCCCTGGGGTAATATTGCCCTCAGACTTAATACCACTACAGGAAGAAATGACAAAATTGGAACGCTTTGTAATACATCAAGTATTGGAAGCATTACTTTCTCTGCTTTCCGGTTCTGAGCCGCTATTCTTCCGTAAAATAATGTAAATATTATCGAAAGGACGTATGCTGTAAACATCCTTGTAACAGAAAATAGAGTGTATAAAGGGAGCGATTTAGGAGAAAGGGAAATATTTGGTCCTGTAACTTTAATAGGACCCTTAAGAGCAAACTCAATACCTATATATAATAGTACTCCTAATGCAATTATAATAATTGTATCCGCAACGCTGAATTTCCTTTTAGAGGATAAAAAGAAATTAAATGTTAATTTCAGCCTTTTTAGCATTAGTGATCAGTATGTATTATCAATTATTAAAATCCCCGTTTGCAAATCTATTTATTACTTGAATAATCTCCTATTTATTCCGCTTGATAAAAATAAATATATTCATGTATTTGATAATTATATAATAATGGAGTCTGATTAAGCAGATTTTATGCAGTAAATATTGTATGATCGATATTTGGAATAATTTTTGTCAATCACTCTTTATCCTAGTCCCGCCTCTGTTTGTCCTTACTACCCTTGAAAATAATGAAATGCTTGGGTCAAACAGGAATTTGAAAAACAATAAGAACCATGAAGTATGATAATGTAAACTGTTATACCATTCCGGTGCAGTCTCTCTCACTTTTGGTAAGTTGTTCCATGGTATCGATGGGAAATCATGGTGCTCATTATGATACCCTACATTAAGGGCAGGAATATTCAGTATTCCATAATAACTGTATGTCTCCTGTGGCGGATATGTTATATAATGCTCCTGTATCCACCTTGCCCCTAAAGGATGAAATCCGATTGAAAAGAAAAATGAAAATACAAGGTAAAGAAAAGACATTGGCCCCAGCAGTATAATAACCGCTGCATCCATACCAAATACAAAGAACCAGTTTATATATGTCCACTTATTCGAAAATTTAATCTCCCGTAGTCTTGGTGGCCTTAATGCCTGGAAAAGAGGGAAGAGGATCAGCCAGATTGCCTTTCCGAAAAATGAATGTCCTATTAATCGCGCCTCCCATTTACTTGCCAGGTCCGCGTCAAGATCATAATGCCCCTGGAATGAATGATGCTTCAAATGATATGTCCTGAATGAAATCGCCCCGGGTGCAACGTTAACAAGATCGGCAGTAATTGCTGCCAATGCATTTGCAGTCCTGCTCTTGAATATTAAATTATGCGTTGCCTCATGTATTAATACATAAAGATTATGATTTGCAAAGGCTCCGATCAAATAAGCGGCTATAAGTATTTCCCACAATGGCTGCTGTCTTAACAGTAATGCAATACATAATTGAAGCATCACTACAAGTACAATAATTATAAAACTAAAGGGATTCTTTCCTATCAGTTGTTTTACTTCAGGATGCTTTAATAATATTTCCTTTGTTCTCGTCTTGTGCGGCTCTGTCTCCTCTGAAAATAAAAATTCCTTTCCCATATTATCCTCAACATAATTGATAAAGGTAAGTTTATATTTACCTTTATTTGTGTTGTGTGATATAGCCTATAGAATTATCGGTCGGCTGAAAAGAACTCTTATATGTTAAGCGTTTTCATTGCTGATTCTGGGTATCTGGGTCCGCTTGCAGCTCCCTTAGGAATTAACTTGTCTATTTCAATAAGTTCTTCCTTTGTCATCTTGATTGATGCGGCTTCTATATTTTCTTCAATATGATTTATTTTTGTTGAACCGGGTATCGGGAAAATATAATCTTTCTGGTTTAATACCCACGCCAGGGCTAATTGGCTCGGTTTAATGCCTCTCTTTCCTGCAAGCTCCTTTATCTTTTCAACTAACTTTTGATTCATTACAAAATTATCACCTTGGAATCTTGGAGAATTTTTCCTGAAATCACCATCTTCAAGATTGTCTATGCTGGTAAATCGTCCGGTTAAAAAACCCCTTCCTAAAGGACTGTATGCCACAAACCCGATCCCAAGTTCTTCAATAACTGAAAATATTTCTTCCTCTGGATCTCTTGTCCATAGTGAATATTCCGTTTGCAGTGCTGTTATTGGATGTTCTTTATGCGCTCGCCTGATTGTCGCAGGACCTGCTTCCGATAATCCTATATATTTTACCTTTCCTTCTTTCACTAACTCTGCCATTGCTCCTACTGTTTCTTCTATCGGAGTATTTGGGTCAACTCTGTGCTGATAATAAAGATCTATATGATCTGTCCCTAATCTTTTTAGCGATCCTTCACACGAAGCTTTTACATATTCTGACCTTCCGTTTACTCTCCTTACGCTTGGATCCTCTGTTCTTACTATTCCGAATTTTGTTGCAATTACTACTTTTTCCCTTATCTCTTTTAACGCTTTCCCTACAAGAATCTCATTCTTGTGAGGTCCGTACATGTCAGATGTATCAAAAAAAGTAACTCCAAGATCGTGTGCTCTTTGTATTGCTTTTATTGATTCGGAATCATCAGCGTGCCCATAAAAATCTGACATTCCCATACATCCCAGTCCGATCTGCGAAACCTGCAATCCCTGCTTCCCTATGTTTTTAGTTTTCATATTTGGTCTCTTTTGATGTGATATAAATACTATTGTGAAGGTTATTTAATACGTAAAATAAACATTAAAGATATATTCAACAAGGACTTGTATCTCATATCTGCCTTTTATTATATTGTTAAATTAAGTAGAGTTTTTTGATACCTATTGAAATCTAAATTGTTTTATACAAATGAATAATAATGGAAGTAATATGAGTAATGGGAAGAGTAGTTCTTCATTCTATCAATTTGCAGGTAATCTCCTTAATAAAAGAGAATGCCATTCATGCAATGCCTCCCTCAAAAAGGAATCAATACTCTTCTTTTTAGAGTTAAGAGGATTCTTATTTCCTCATTTCTCCGATAAAGTGTATTATGCACCCGAAGAGGTAGTGGCCAAATTGCGGTTGCTTCAACGTAACCTTATTACTTTACTGAAGATAAACAATGGCTCCAGGGAGGATATTGAAAAAATAGCCGGCACCTTTATTTCTAAAATACCTGCCATACATGATATGTTATGGGAAGATGCTGATGCTATCTTTAAAGGCGATCCTGCTGCAGAAAGTATTGATGAGGTTATCCTGGCATACCCCGGATTTATGGCAATATTTATTTACCGTTTGGCTCATGAACTTTATAAATTAAAAGTCCCTATCATTCCAAGAATATTAACCGAACATGCCCATGAAATTACCGGTATAGATATTCATCCGGGTGCAGAAATAGATTCCCCCTTTTTCATAGATCATGGTACCGGAATTGTGATTGGCGAAACAACTATTATCGGTAAAAATGTTAAAATTTATCAGGGAGTTACACTGGGAGCATTAAGTGTAGATAAAAGTCTTGTACATTCAAAACGCCATCCGACTATTCAGAATGATGTTATTATTTATTCTCAGGCTGTTATTCTCGGTGGGGAAACAGTGGTTGGTTCTAACAGTATTATAGGCGGGAATGCCTGGGTTACCCAGTCCGTCCCTCCTAATTCAGTGGTTTATAGCAAAAGTGAGGTACGAGTCAGGGCAAATGAACAATATTTTGATACTTTAGAATATATAATTTAAGAAGGAGTAAAAATGAAATATAATAATATTCTTGATTCTATTGGGCATACACCGATTATAAGAATTAATAAACTGTTTGGCAATAATCATGAAGTTTGGGCTAAGCATGAAAGAATGAATCCTGGTGGTTCAATCAAAGACAGGATCGCTCTTTCTATGATCGAAGATGCTGAAAAAAAAGGCATTATTAAAAAAGGAACAGTCATTGTCGAGCCTACTTCTGGCAATACTGGAATTGGACTTGCTCTGGTCTGTGCCGTTAAAGGATACGAGGTTATTTTGGTAATGCCTGATTCAATGTCAATCGAAAGAAGAAGATTAATGTCCGCTTATGGTGCAAAGCTTGAGCTTACCCCCAGGGAATTAGGTGTAAATGGAGCTATTGCCAGAGCTAAGGAAATTCAGGCTGCTTATGCCGATGCCTGGATACCTCAGCAATTCGAAAACCCGGCAAATATAAATGCCCATATCGAAACTACTGCAAAGGAAATTATGGATGATTTTCCTGATGGCTTCGATTACCTTATAACAGGTGTCGGAACTGGTGGTCATATTACAGGAGTTGCCAGAGTGATGAGGAAAAAATTCCCTGATCTTAAAGTATTCGCCGTTGAACCCGCTCTTTCTGCTGTTATCTCAGGCGGGAAACCAGGCCCGCATCCGTTGCAGGGACTGGGCACTGGATTTATTCCGGTCAATCTCGATACTTCGCTCCTTGATGGTGCTATCCCTATTACTAAAGAAGAAGCTTTCGATTATGCTCAAAGATCAGCAAAGGAGGAAGGTGTATTTATTGGTATCTCTTCTGGCGCTGCTCTGGCTGCCGTTGCTAAGAAATTACCTGAAATTCCTGCTGGCAAAAGAATTCTTACTTTTAATTATGATACTGGCGAAAGGTATCTATCTATTGAAGGCCTCTTTACTTGAGTATCCGGTTAGTCTCATGTTCTGGTTAAATAGGCAGTAGTATAAGGTGATGAATTTGTTTTAAGAAAACGTAAAATATAGCTTCAATTTTCAATTCCTTTTCTTATTTTTAAATAGTAGTGTCAAAATAAAGTAGTGGGAAATTGAATGAAATACTTGATCTTCCTTTTTACGGTTTCTTCCTTTATCCTTTCCGCCCAGAATATAAACGATACTTTATATTTTACCCTTAATGATGCAATTAAAAAAGCTCTTGAATTGAACTGGGATGTTCAGATTTCCCGGAAAGATATCCAGAAATCTGAAGAACAGGTCAGTGAGGCTTATTCTAATGTATTCCCGCGGATTGATTTTACCGGTAAATATATTAGAAATATTAAACTGCCTGTCCTGTTCCTTCCCCCTATTCCGGGATTTCCCCCAACTTTGGAGATAGGTTCAAAAAATAGTTTTGATGCTGCCCTTACTTTAAGCCAGGTTATCTATAACCAGAAAATAAATACTGCAATTCAGATTGCAGGAGAATACTCGTCTTATTCTAAAGAGGGTAACAGGGCTGCAAGAAATGACATTGCCCTTAACGTAAAAAAAGCATATTACAATATATTGCTTGCTAAGAAGCTTGTTAATGTAAGCAGGGAAGGATATCAGGTTGCTAAATCTAATTATGATAATGTCGCCTCCCTGTATAAACAGGGAGTATCATCCGAATATGACTTTCTGAGGGCCGAAGTCCAGGTAGCTAATTCTGAACCGGGTGTTATTCAATCAGAAAATAACCTCGCTTTAGCTCTAAATTATCTTAAAAACCTCCTTGCTCTCGATATCTCTAAACCTATCGATGTTATTGGCGAATTTCAATATCAGGATATTTCATCCGACCTGATTGAGAGTAAAAATACTGAAGCAATTGCAGGGAATCCTCTTATTAAACAATTGACTATTCAGGAATCGTTGCTTGATAAGAATGTTACCATTCAAAGATCTGATTATTATCCTTCTCTTTCTTTCTTCGGACAGTATGACTTCCAGTCACAGGACAATACTCTTGACATCAAAAATTATAACTGGGCTAAAAGCTTTTTGCTGGGTATACAGCTCAATTATACATTGTTCGATGGCTTTAGCAGAGGCTCAAGAATTGAACAGGCTGTTATCGATAAAGAAAAAATAATGCTTACAAGAAGAAAGGTTGAAGAAAGTCTGAAAATCCAGATACTTCAGGCAGATCTGAAAATTGAGGAAGCAAGAAAAAGAATTAAAGCCCAGGAGAAAAATCTTGAACAGGCGGAAAAAACAATCAAAATTGCACAGACAAGATATAAAAATGGCGTTGGCACCCAGCTTGAATTAATCGATACTCAGGCCGCACTTACTTTTGCCCAGACTAATTACGCTACAGCTCTGTACGACTTTTTAACGGCTAAAGCAGAATGGGAAAATGCCGTTACCTTAGAAAATTTTTAATACCGGAGAAACAATGTTTAATTATAGATATATTTTCACATTTATTACTTTATCAATGCTCTTTTTTACTATCGGATGCGGTAATAAAAATAGACCTGAAATCGTGAAAGACAAAATCGCTTATGCTGATACGATTTCAGTGGAAACTACTAAAGTAGAAAAGAAAGATATTGTTCTCGTTAAAACATATTCAGCAAGTCTTGAAGGGGAAGAACAGGCAAATATTATTTCCAAAATTCCAGAACGTATAATTAAAATAAATGTTAAAGTAGGTGACTATGTCAGTAAAGGCTCTGTTATTATTTCTATCGATAAATCAGGTGCATCATCTCAGTATTATCAGGCTCAGGCAGCATATCTGAATTCACAAAAGGATAAGGAAAGAATGAAGGCGCTCTATCAGGAAGGCGCAGTTTCTCAACAGATGCTGGATGGTGCCCAGACTCAATTTGAGGTTAATAAAGCAAATTTTGAAGCTGCTAAAAGTACTGTTGAATTAACTACTCCATTATCTGGAATTGTAACTGCTGTTAACGCCAATGTTGGGGACCTGGCTAATCCAGGTGTGGTTCTCGCAGTTATTGCTAATAGCCAAAATATGAAAGCTGTATTTAGTGTCGGCGAAAATGATGTGCCTGGCTTCTACGTTGGTCAGCCCGCAAATGTTTATTCTGAATTAAAACCGGACCTTATAAAAAATGGTAAAATTGTTCAGATTTCCAGATCAGCTAATGTACAATCACGTACTTTTGAGATGAAAGCGTTATTTAGTAACACTGCTGATAAATGGTTCAAACCTGGAATGTTTTGTAGAGTGAACGTCGATTTGAAAAATCTAAAAGGCACACTCGCAATCCCTTACTCATCTGTTATTATGGATAATTATACCTCGGTTGTCTTTGTTGTAAAAGATGGTAAAGCATCATTGAAAAATATTAAAACTGGAATTACAGACGGGAAACTGATCGAAGTTCTGTCGGGATTAAATGAGGGCGATGTTGTTGTTACCCTTGGTATGAATAAACTGAAAGATGGTATAATCGTTCGCGTTTCTGATAAATATTGAAATTAAATAATATAATGAATTCGGAAATTGAAATATGAAGTTAGCTGATGTATCAATAAAGCGACCTGTCTTTGCATCAATGATGATCTTTGCTTTGATAGTCCTTGGTTTGTTTTCATACTTAAAATTAAATGTTGATCTCTATCCGGATGTTGATATCCCATTCGTTGTCGTTACAACAGCTTTACCCGGCGCTGGACCCGAACAAATAGAAACTGATGTTACTAAGAAAATAGAAGATGCCGTAAACCCTGTCGCTGGTGTTGACTATATACAATCAACTTCCCAGGAGAATTTATCCCTGGTCGTTATCGCATTTAAGCTTGAGGTCGATGGTAAATCTGCTGCACAGGATTGTAGGGAAAAAATTGCTGCTATAAGAGCTGACCTTCCGGCTGAAATTAAAGATCCTGTCATTCAGCGTTATGATGCTCAGAGCTTACCCATTTTCTCTATTACTGTTTCTGGAAATAAATCACCAAAGGATATCACAACATTAACTAAGGACGTTATTAAAAAAAGACTTGAAAATATTCCTGGGGTTGGTTCCGTTGATCTTGTCGGCGGTGCTGAAAAAGAAGTTCAGATTGAAATTGATGCTGCACGATTGCAGGCCTATAATCTGTCTATTCAGGATGTTATCAATAGCGTGGGCTCCCAGAATGTTGAGATACCTGGGGGGAATTTAACTGAAGGATCACGGCAGCTCCTGTTAAGAACTATGGGTAAATATAAAAATGTTGAGGATTTTAATAAAGTTATCGTCGCTTCTCCTAATGGAAAACCGGTTTATTTATCAGATATTGGAAATGTTTTTGATGGTATAAAAGAGCAAACTAGCTTAACTCGTGTGAATGGAAAAATTGCTGTCGGATTGAATATTATAAAACAATCTGGTAGCAATACTGTTAAAGTCGCCAAAGAAGTTAATAGGCAGTTGGATATTCTTAGAAAGGAACTTCCTTCTGATATTAAAATTAATATTGCCCAGGACAATAGCATTTTCATTAAGGATTCGGTTAACGACGTAATATTCGATATATTTTATGGCGGATTGCTGGCCGTTATCGTAATCTATCTCTTTCTCGCCAATTTCAGGGCTACTATAATAAGCGCCCTGGCTTTACCATCTTCAATTATTGCAAGCTTCATTGTAATGTATGCACTCAACTTTACCCTAAACATGATGTCCCTTCTCGCCCTTTCTCTGGCAGTGGGTCTCTTAATAGATGATGCAATAGTTGTTATTGAAAATATCTATCGCCACATGAATGAAGGAGAAACTGCCATGGAAGCCGCCAAATCTGCTTCCAACGAAATAGGGCTCGCGGTTATGGCAACCACATTTACTATTGTGGCCGTATTTGTTCCTGTAGCTTTTATGCCTGGTATTGTTGGCAGGTTCTTTTATCAGTTCGGTATAACTGTCTCTGTTGCGGTCCTTGTTTCATTGTTTGTTGCTTTTACATTAACTCCTATGCTTTCTTCTAGATGGCTTCGCAGGGAAGATGAAGAACTAAAAAAGTCTCGGAACTGGTTCAACAATATCCTCTATTACTTCAATCATTTTTTTGAGATTCTGAATTCTAAATATGGACTTGCATTAAAGTGGTCGCTCCTTCATAGAAAAACCGTTGTATTTGGC
This sequence comes from Ignavibacteriaceae bacterium, assembly GCA_031292455.1. Classification (GTDB taxonomy): domain Bacteria; phylum Bacteroidota; class Ignavibacteria; order Ignavibacteriales; family Ignavibacteriaceae; genus Fen-1301. Next base: position 15,630 of record JARLHC010000123.1, on the reverse strand, counting down.
TCGATCATAATTTTTATTTTCAGCTTTATGCTTATGGGATTATTAGGTACGCAATTCTTCCCTGAAACTGATCAGAATCAGTTTACAGTTACTGTTCTCGCCGCTCCTGGTAGTTCTCTGGAGCAAACAAGTAATATCTGTAGCCAAATTGAAGATGTGCTAAGTCGGAGAAAGGAAGTGGAAACTGTTCTTACTACAATAGGTTCTGGGAATGATCCTATAACTACTGCAAGGATTTTAGCTAAACTTGTTCATAAAAAGGATAGAAAGTTAAGTGATAAAGAAATAATCAAACAATTAAGAAGTCAGTTCAAAAATATACCTGGGGCGGAAATTGCTTTCCTCCCGCCGGGAGGACCAGGGGGTGCCGAAAAACCAGTATCAATTAGTGTACGTGGAGATGATCAAACCAAACTAACAATCCTCGCTGAAAAAGTAGAGAATATTGTTAAATCAACAAAGGGAACTGTCGATGTGGGGAACAGTCTTGAATTGTCGAAACCGGAAGTTAGAATAAAGATTGATCGGGAAAAAGCTTCAGATCTTGGCATAAACCCTTTGCTCCTTGCTTCGGCTGTAAGATCGATGGTTGACGGTTTTGTAACTACGCAATTTCAGGAAGGGGATGAGCAAATCGATGTAAGAGTAAGATTGAAAAAGGATAACCGCACTAATCTGAATGATCTTAATATGCTTTCAGTTAAAAGTACTAAAAAAATTGGGAACCAGGATTTTTTAGTTCCATTAAGTGATGTAGCTTCTATAGATCAGGGTCTGGGTCCTTCTCAGATTAAAAGATATTCCCGTCAGAAAGAAATAAGAGTTTCCGCTAATTTATCTGATGCATTGCTTGGCAATGCTCTGGGGGATATCACAAAAGAAACTTCTAAATTGAAGCTCGAACCAGGGTATTCCATCAATATTGTAGGACAAGGCCAAATGCAGGGGGAAGCATTCATGAATATGATCCTTACTCTTATTTTGGCTATCGTGTTTGTTTACATCGTTCTTGCCGCCCAGTTCGATAGTTTTATTCATCCTTTTTCGATAATGCTTGCACTCCCTATGTCTATTATCGGAGCTGTTCTCTTTCTCCTAATTTTTGGCAGTGCAATGTCCGTTATTGCAATTGTAGGTATAATAATGCTAATGGGGCTGGTAACTAAAAATGGAATTCTTCTCGTTGATTTTACCAATGTATTGAGGGACAGGGGATTGAACAGGTTCGATGCGCTGTCCAAAGCAGGTCCTACACGGTTGCGTCCTATTCTAATGACGACTCTTGCAATGATATTTGGCATGATACCCGTTGCCCTTGGTCTTGGTGAAGGTTCTGAATTCAGAGCTCCAATGGGTCAGGCTGTAATCGGAGGGTTGGTAACTTCTACCTTGCTTACTCTTTTCGTTGTTCCGGTTGTATATTCAATACTTGATGATCTGGGTGAAAAAAAATTATTTGGGTTAATAGTCAGGTTGTTTTCTAAAAAGAAAAAATAACCTGCATTTGTACAATAAACATTGGGTGAAATATGAAAATAGCATTCATTATTTATCATGAGGTCCTGGAGGACAGGATATCTGAAGCATTGAATGGATTGAATATTGATTATTTTACTGAATGGGAAAACGTTAAAGGAAAAGGGCATAAAACAGGTGCCCACCTTGGTACTCGACCTTATCCGGGATACAATTGTGTGCGTATGATTGCCTTTCCTGAAGAGCAAATTCTCCATCAGCTTATTTATAAAATCTATGAGCTCAATGAACAGATTGAAAAAGACGATGATAAAATTCGTCTTTTCCAGATGCCTTTGGAAAGGATTGTTTAAGTACACGTTATCCTATGTAAATATGACCATTGATATCAAAGAAAAGTATTTGAAAAATCTATATATTTCTTAATACAATTATAAGAAATATAACGGTTTCCTATGTACGACTTCATCTTCAAACCTTTCTCAGAAATGACCAATGAGGACTATCAAAAGGTTGGATTCAAATCCGGTCTCGAAATTCATCAACAGCTTTTAACCGGTAAAAAACTTTTCTGCCGTTGTCCCGCAGGGCATTATAGTAAAGATTTTGATGCTGAAATTTTACGCCATATGCGCCCTACTCTTTCTGAAATGGGTGTGTATGATGGTACCGCCTTGATGGAGTTTAAAACTAAAAAAGATATAGTTTACAGGATTAATCGCAATACAGTTTGTACATATGAAATGGATGATACACCTCCTTTTTTAATGAATGATGATGCCCTCGATATCGCTCTCGGTATCGGTATGCTCTTCAATTGCAATATTGTAGATGAACTCCATATTGCCAGAAAACAATATCTCGATGGCAGCATACCTACTGGATTTCAAAGGACTGCAATTTATGCTCTCGATGGTTGGATCCCATATAAAGATAAAAAAGTTAAAATTGTGCAGATGTCCATAGAAGAAGACTCCTGCCGTGAGGTTTCTGATATCGGTCATAATAGGGTTTATAAAACTGATCGGCTTGGCATGCCCCTTATTGAAACTGTTACTGAACCCGCTATGAAAACCCCGGATGAAGTGGCGGAGGTTGCTTGGATTTGCAGCAATACTGTAAGAAGTACTCACCAGGTAAGAAGGGGACTCGGCGCCGCCCGTGAGGACGTAAATGTTAGCGTAACAGGTGGTACTAGAATTGAAATTAAGGGCGTCCCTAAAATATCATTAATTCCTATTCTGACTTATAACGAAGCTATGAGGCAATGGAATCTGCTTAGATTAAGAGAGGAACTCAATCGAAGGGGGATTACAAGTGAAACGTTTAAAGCCGAATCTTTTGATATAACAAAATTTATGAAAAAGCCTCATTACGCTCCATTAAAAAGCGCTGTTGAAAAAGGTTTCCGGATTAAATCTGTTGTGCTTAAAGGGTTCGTAGGTCTGCTCAGATGGCAGACCCAAACTGATAATTACTTCTCTAATGAGGTCTCTGATCGCGTCAGAGTTATCGCATGCCTTACAACTATTCCTAATATTATCCACTCTGACAGTAAGGGGGATAATATTCCGTCTTCGGATTGGACCGCCATAAGGAAGTTTTCAAACGCTGACGATAATGATACTGTAGTTATTGTGTGGGGGAATGAGGAAGATTCAAAAACTGCTGTAAATGAAATTATTATTCGTGCAAAGGAAGCAACTATTGGCGTCCCTTCTGAAACCAGACAGGGTTCACGCGATGGTACTAACGGTTTTGAAAGGATTCTCCCGGGTGCCGATAGAATGTATCCCGATACTGACCTGCCGCCGATGCAAATTACTCAACAAAGATTGGATAATATTAAAGCGGGACTTCCCGAGAAATATTGGCTTAGACATTCTTGGTATAAAGAATTGGGAATTCCGGAAGATACTATTCAGGAACTATCTATTTCTAAATATGCATCTTTATTTAAAAAAGCAGTAAATGAATGGCATGTTAACCCTACAGCCGCCGCGGTCATTTTAATCCAATATCCTAAACGGCTTAAGAAAAAAGGATTCAATATTGGCATTCTGGATGAGGAGATACTAAGTAATATTCTAAAGTTATTTGCGGATGGAAAAATTCCAAGGGATGCCGTTCTTTCAGCTATGGAAAAGATTCTTGTAAATGGTTTCTTTTCTGATGATATTATTTCTACTCCTGCTTCTGTTGATGAAGTAAAAAAGGAAATACTTAATTCCATTGAAATATTAAATAATATTTCTCTCCGGAATGAAATGAATAAAGGAATTATTTTAATGAGTATCCTGATGAAAAAACTTAGAGGTAGGTTTCCGGCTTCCTTGGTAGCTGAACGAATCGCGTTCAATAAGAAGGGGATTAGTAATGTCGGATAATAATGATTTTAAAGGATATAGCGGACCGGCTTTAGAAGTTCTAAAAAAATATAATGCTATGATTTGGAGCGATGTTGAATTAATTACTGACAATGGTTCATTTCAGGGATTGATTCTTCCACGATCTGAAACTGCTGACGATTTGCATATAGTATTAAAAATTCCTGTTGGTTATAATATCGGTATTGCCGCCGGAAAAATTACGGATATCAGGATAAATGGAAGAAAAGAAGCTCATTATAAAATTCCTGAGAAAGCGTTTCCTTATGATTATAGGAAACCTCGTGTAAAATTATTAGGTACGGGAGGAACTATTGCAAGCAGACTTGATTACAGGACTGGTGCAGTAATACCTGCTTTCTCGCCTGGCGAGCTTTATGGGTCCGTCCCTGAACTGGCTGATTATTGTAATTTGGAAACAGAAAAACTGTATGGTGTATTTAGCGAAAATATGGCTCCTGAAAACTGGATTGGTCTTGCAGAAGCTATTGGCAAGGAAATTGAAAAAGGTGTGCAGGGGATTGTAATCGGCCATGGAACTGATACTATGCACCATACGTCAGCTATCCTCTCATTTATGGTTCAGAATTCCCCTGTGCCAATTGTTATGGTCGGTTCACAGAGATCTAGTGATAGACCCTCTTCTGATGCTGCTCTTAATCTGATCCATTCTGTTAAAACAGCAGCAGAAAGCGATATTGCCGAAATTATGGTCTGCATGTTTGGTCCTACTTCTGATATATATGGACTTCTTCATCGCGGTACTCGTGTCCGTAAGATGCATTCCAGCTATCGGTCAACCTTTAGAACTATAGGTGATATTCCTATAGCTACAGTCAGTAGAGAAAAAATTACTCCCCTTAGAAATGACTATAAAAAACGTCGTCATGATAATAATGTAACAATAAATGCTGTCTTTGAAGAGAAGGTTGCAATCGTCTATTATTATCCCAATATGCATCCTGATATTATCGATTCCTTAATTAAAAATGGATATAAAGGAATTATTATCGCAGGCACCGGCTTGGGGCATGTCAATAAACCCCTCTATCCGGCCCTTGATAGGGCAAGACAGGCTGGCGTTGCTGTTTATATGACCGTACAGACTTTATGGGGATATGTCCAGATGTATGTCTATGAAACTGGTAGGGTTATGATGGATTTGGGAGTAATCCCTGCCGCTAATATGCTTCCTGAAGTTGCTTATGTAAAATTAGGTTGGGCCCTTGGTCAGACTAATGATCTTGAAAAAGTAAAAGAAATTATGCTTACCCCTATTGCTGGCGAAATTACTGAAAGAGAACCTAGCAATGGATATTTGATTTATCAGGGCGGGCTTCCTGAAGTAGAAGAGTTTATTAAATTGAATAGGAAATAAAAAAGCCTCATAAAATATTCTATGAGGCCTTTTTTAATATTTAGGGAAGAACTACATCATTAGCCCCGGTAATCAACCGGTTCTTTGTTCGGATTGCCTCTTGTACTAATTCATTTGGATTTGATTTGTCTTTTATAATTACATCACACGCTGCAAGTATATTATCTTTCTGAAGTGAAAAAGTATACCATCCAAGGGCTTCAATAGTATTCGTCCTTACTATTGCATTCTCATTTTTCATCAGAGCTAATTTGATCATTTCAGGTATAGCATTTATGAATCTGTAATTTCTGAATGTACGGATTTGCGAGAGCCTTGCTTTAAGTTTTAATGTATCACTGAATATCTGTGGAATCAGCTCTTTGTACAACCACTCATTACTTCTATCGTATGAAGCTTTCATCAGTTTTAGAAGCTTATCTTTTGGAACATTTACAGGCATTTCATCCAGTTCCTTTTCAATTTCTCTGAATGATGCAGATGCTCCAAGATACTCCAGTGATGACTTTCCATTGAAGGTAACTCTTTCAGATTCATCCGTTAATATAGTATGTACAAGCAGGGGGATATAAGACGTATCTCCAACTTCTCCCATCCACTCGGCAGATTTTCTTCTGATGAATTCATATGGATCATTTATAGACTTCCTTAATATCTCGTGGAATGACGATTTATTAAGTTCAGCAAGGCATTTAAGTGAATGCATCCTCACATTAAATGATGGATCAGTCTCATAAATCTTAACTAGCTCATTCTCGAATTTCTCTTTAGTTAACCTGAATACCTTTCTTACGGCCAGGTCCCTTAATACACTTTCATCTGATTTAAGAAGTTTTTGCCATGCTTCCAGGTTATCATTATCAAAAACAAGCATCTTGTTTAAATCATATTTTGAATGCGTAGAGAAATGAAATGTCGGGTCTCCGATTAAATGATTCTCAATCAGATTTCTTTGTTTATGCCAGTTGCCAACCCTTACTCCCTGATCTAATAATCCTATAAATTCATCAGGCCATTTGTCTTGGAGTACATTTACTGAATTGGCATCTGCTACTATTACATTTCCATTGCCAAAAACATATTCTCCGGCTATATATTCATCAAGTTGAAATGATCCGTTGAAACATTCATCAAACATAATGAACTTTGCCTGCGGTGAAATACTCCTTACATCTTCTATGTGAATATCAAGATTATAATCAAGTAATGAATCAGATTTAATTAATGAATCAGAAAATATTCCGTCTAACCAGCTTGTAGGTATATTATACTCTTTTGCATAATATTCTTTTGCCTTCGTAGTATCCTGTTTTCTGCTTTCAGCAGTCCTGATCTTTGAACGCATGAAGAGTTTTATAGCTTCAATATTTTCATTGGGATTTCGGGCCAGAGGCAAATTATTAATATATTGTAAATCCTCTGCTCCGTGAGCATGAAAAATTGCAAAATCCAGATCCTTATTTTGCACTTCGGTAAGAAGGATTTCTTTCATTTCAGGACTCATTGCAAAATCTAGATTCTTAATTCTTCCGCCGGGAACGAAAAGAGTTGGGAACTGTTCCCTCAATGCCAATTTCTCATCAGACCAGGAAGAGAGTGACTCGGAATTGTAACCGTGCCCTGTAAATACAAATGCATTATCTATGAAATTTTGTTCAAGCTTCTGTTTTGATACACGGTAAAGATATTTCTTTATCGATTCATTTTTATTGCTGCCGGAAGGTTTAATGCGGGCTGTATAGATTTCTTTTTCTATTCTTTGAGGTGATTCAGGTAGAATTGAATAGTAGAAAATATGTCGGTCTATGGAATCTTGTTTAAGAAATTTGAATTTCAGATCAAAGTCATCATAAAACCTGTCGGATGTAACTGATGAACGGTTCCATGCATATCTGTCTTCGTCCATTTTAAATGCTGAAGCCATATGTTGGCCGTTCCTTATCATGACAATTGGTATATCCCCTATGAATACTGCCCCTTCGAGTTTGGGCTCACCATTGTATAGCTTAATGAGTTCAGCTTTTACTTCTTCAGGACTTTTCCAGTCGTTTACTATAATAAATGTAGAAAGTCCGTCAAGCTCAACTGCATCCCGGTACGTATATATAGCATCTTTGGTTTTATCATAGGTGTCCTTATCTATTACAATTGCAAATGAGGTCGGTTGTATTTTTACAGGTTTTATAATATTTACCTGTGCAGTGCATGTACCAAATAAAATCAGCACCACAAGAATTAGTTTAGTTTTCATATTACCTTAATTAATTAATAAATAAATTAGTAAACATAGTCATCTTACTTCATCAGAATCAGCTTGCGCGTTTGATTAAAATTACCCGCTTGCAGTCTGTAAAAATATACTCCACTGGGCAGATTAGCTCCATTAAATTCAACTTTATAATTTCCGGCCGTTTGTCGGTCGTTAACAAGAGTTAATATTTCCTTTCCAAGAATATTATAAATTTTAAGCTGAACTAATTGTGTATTTCCCTGAGCACTGTATGGGATACTGTATTCTATCCTTGTAATTGGATTAAATGGATTTGGATAATTTTGCTTTAACGCAAATTTATCCGGCATTTCAGTTTTGTTCTCGTTCTGGATTCCAGTCGCTGGCGTACTCCCTAAAATATATCCGTTGCTTGTTCCGAAAAATACATTTCCTGTAGCATTTATCGCGATAGCGTATGCATTATATTTTCCATTTAGCGAATCCTTATGCCAGGTAAAACCGCCGTCAAATGTCTTATAAAACACACTATCTGTACAACCAATATATCCTGTATCTGCACCGCTAAATGCTATGTGATAAAAAGAGGAATCTAAATTAGCTATATTGGGGTCGATATAATTCCAGTTTTGCCCTTTATCAGTAGTCATGCAAATAAAATTATATCCTATAGCAACAGCTTTGGTGTCGCTGATTCTGGCTACATCTTCAAAACCTTGTTTAGCAAAGTAAGGAGTAAAATTATTAACTTTGGCTGTATCCCAGGTTGCCCCACCATCTATTGTACGCAGCTTATAATTTGATGGTCCCAAAATAACACCCGTTTTTGCATCAAAGAAAACGAGATTACCTTGTATATATCCGGTTCCTGTTGTATTCAAAACCTGGTTCCATGTTTCACCGGCATCGGTTGATTTAAATACATACCATTGCGCGTAATCATTAAGGCTAAACCAGGCATATCCTGTTGATTGATCCCCGAATGTAATGCCACCTACTTTATCTCTTGAACCGTATGGAATGGAATCTAATACAGTCCGCCAGGTATGTCCGCCATCGGTCGTTTTAACGATTTCCTTATTTTCCTCTAATACTAATCCGGTTGTACTATTAAAAAAGTACATTGAAGGCGATTCGCTTGAGCCGGTATTCGACAAATATTCCCAGCTTTTGCCGGTCCCATCATTTGAAACATAAAAATCTCCTGAACGGGTAAGTGCGAATCCTTTATCTTTATCAAAATATAATCCGGTGATAGACGTTGGACTTGTAAATTCAAGCAAGGTCCAGGTTGTTCCGAAATCAGTCGACTTCAGAACATGGCTGGAAGGGGATAGACCGTAAAGTGTATTATTGAATCCGCTTAAAGCCATAAAACCTAAGGCATAATTCGTTTGTGAGGTAACCCATGTTTCTCCTCCGTCTGAGGTCTTTATTATAAATCCCTTGTAAAAACCATTGCTGCCAACTGCTACTCCATTAGTGCCGTCTTTAAAATACATGTCCTTGGCTCTGTCATAACATGTACTAACAGATTGATTTTTTTTAACCCAGGTTATTCCTCCGTCAGTTGACTTGTAAATTGGAATGGGTACTCCGTTAAATTCATTCCCTTCACCAATGGAAACAATAGTACTGGATGAAAGCCATTTTACTGCATGTTGAATTCCGAAAAAATTATCGCTGATAGCAGTTGATAAAGTCCAGGTTTCACCTCCGTCAGTTGTATATTTCTGTAAATTCTTTTTGGAACTGATCATTACACCATGCAATTCATCATAAAAATTAATATCTTCCCACCTCATCGTAATATCAGTTGTAACTAAAGAATCCTTTATTGACCAGCTTGTCCCACCGTCTGTAGTTTTGAATAAGTAAAAGTTTTTAAGTGCTCCGGCAACCATAAAACCTGTATTCTGATTTGTAAAAAATAAAGCGTCACAATAAGCGAAAGATATAAGAGGTCTGAGATTGGCAAAACTGTATTCTGTCCAGTTGTTTCCCCCGTCAGTTGTCCTCAGTACAGATCCTTGAACTGTACCAATATATCCAACATTCTGATTCAGGAAAAATAATTTTTGCAGCGTTTCTGTTACACCCGAATTTTGTTGTGTCCAGGAAACTCCTCCATTTGTTGTGTTGTAAATTAATCCTGCAGCACCGCACATCCATCCGGTCTGTTCGTCTGCAAAATAAATGTCATTCATTGAATTTTGAAAATATGGAGTGAGGACTGTAGAGAAATTCTGGGCATATAGAACCGATGAAATAAGTAATAAAAGCAGTAATTTATAAATTCCCTTCATAATGCAACCTCCATTAAAAGATTTATTTTTGATATAAAAACTCTGTTGTACAATTAATAAGCAGCAACCCTGTACTCCAGTGCAATTGTTGAATTCGTCCTGTTCTGATTCGCGAATGGTGTCAAATTGCCGGGTATGGCATTTGCATACTTTAAATTGATAAGAAATTCGCCTCCAAATCCTGGAGAATACGCAGTAATAAGGTTAAACAAATACTGGTTAAAGTTAGATTGATAATAATAAAGATCTTTGATTCTGTAACCGGTGAAATAATATGATGGATTTGAATAATCCAGATTGTTGTTACTGCTCTTATCAGAATTAATGCCTGCTGATATAAATGAAGCTAATTTGTTACTCCAATTAATTTTCATGCCTAAGTTTAGCATTAAAGTTATAGCTTTATTGTTTGCATAAATAATGCTGTAATAATCATTAAAATTGTTGGAATTATATTTAATTCCGGCCTCAAGTCCGGCAGTTAGATTATTATTAAACGAGTATTCAATTCCGGAAAGAAGAGAATGCTCAGTGAACCAGTTCTTACTGTATAAAACATTAAAAGTAGGAAATTCTGCCCAGTCATTACTTAAATTAAGATTATAGAGCAAACTTAAAAAAGTAGAATTGTTAAGTTTGAATAAAGAAACCAAACCAGAATTTAAGTAGTTATTTTTATATAATCCTTCAACAATAGGATTCGGAGAATCTCCTCCGTCCCTGACGTTAATTTGATTAAATCCTCCGGTAGCGAAAGCTGTCATCGTAAAAGACGAAGACTCCTTAAACATTAAATTTATCCCTGTTGAATATCCGTTGTTATATGTGTATCGCGATTCCGAGGTCTTCTTAAATACATTTGGATAATCGTACCCCCGGAATTTGATTAAAGTAATTTCTGTCAGCAAAGCTCCCGGATCCTGGCTATAATCTATGTTTTCTTCATTGTCATATACCGATCCTTGAATTCCTAAAGAAAGATTATCACTAATTTGGTATGCTGCACCTGTACTGAAGTTGATTTCTCTGTCCTTTGAAGTAGGGCGGGGGTGCGCCATTTTCAGTCCATCATCGATATAATAATTTATTGAAAACCCCAGATCAAGTGCATCTATTACACTTGCTGCATACTCGGCACTCATTTTTATTCCATTTAATCGTGTATTTCCGGTTGTGCTGTCGCCGATTAAAAAGGGAGATCCGGTTGCATAATCACGTGTAAATAGCCATTGCCAGTTGTTGTTCTCTACCCTTTGAAATGCAAAACTCCCTCTGAATATTTGGGTTGTATCGATTAGCTTTTTACCTGTAGCTGAAATAATATAATTTCGTATATCACCAGGGTCAGTAAATTTTTTGAAATTTCCTGTCTCATCATTAACCTCAGATTTAAGATCAAGATATTCATTACTTACTTCATTCTTAAGCCAGGCAGGATTATGTCCAAAATAATATGGATTCACTTTCGCTTTTTTATCAAAAAGTGTGTTGAAGTTAGATTCATAATTTTCTAACACTTGTGAAAATGTAAAATATGAACCGAACAGGATAAGTAATAATGTTTTTATAAAAGTATTCATTTATTCATATTGTATTAGTGATATTTATCTGGGGTAGGGTGTTCGAGTATATCAAAATCCACAGATGAATTATTATCATCCTTAAGAATCCTTCTGGGTGTAATTGTGGAAGATTTTCTTTCCATGGATTTACCGGTATAGAATTGAATACTTCCTGTCGCTCCTGCATCGATTGCAGAATTCATAATTTTCAAATCCAGCCTGGTTGGATCTTTCAGGTACTCAACACCATCTAAAACACTCTTAATTGGAATTAGAAACTGATCTCCTGACGGTATTATTGAATCGCTCGGACAGTTGGAAATAACAAGTGCATCGCCTTCTCCTCCGATAAGCCAGTCATTTCCATATGGCTGATATACCCTTAACATATTTGGTACATTCGGATTATCTACATCCGGGGCATCGTCTTTATAAAATTCAAAATCGGCGTGAGAAAGATCCACACTGTTTGGAGCATTTATTCTATGATCTATTGCATCTTCTGCGCAAACTACAAACTGCCCCGGGTTTATTGGATAATCCTTTCCGCTGCCGGGGAATTTCCAGATATTTTTTGAATGTACATAATCAGGGTCATTGCCATACCTGATTCCTAAACTGTAATTTGCAAAAACCTCGACAACTAGAAGTCCATCAAGATATTGTACCGTATCTGTTTGATTATAAACTTCTACATATTTATCATGGTAATATAAACCGGATCCCGGAGGTCCGCATGCATATATCTCACTTATAACAATAGGTGAACTGCCAATCACCATCTCCATATGTATTGTCACTTCATTTCCGATTGCCGGGCCGAGCCTTATTATTCTCTCATTTGTATTGGTTAATTTTATATCCCCTCGGCTTACACCATTAATTATTTTCATTTCCCCAGGAAGCATTTTCCTGTTTGCAGTAACAAGATAATCATCAGAAATAATTCCCGATACTTCGGCTACGCCATTCGAATCTGTTGTCAGATTGTATTCCGTTCCCTGCATATTCGATTTTATCATGATCTCAGCATTCCTGACAAGATTGCTGCCAAAAAGAGTTGTCATATATCCTGAATCATCTTTCAATATTATCTTATACTTTGTTCCCCGTTCAGCTGAAGTTGGGATGTTATCAATATTCAGAATGTTACAGCTCAATGGGATAGCTGAAATAATAAAAATAAATAAATAGAATAAACATTTATCCGACAGTCTTGTTTTATTTGTTTTCATATTAATATTCCTTTCACATTGACACATTAAAATCTAGACCATAGAATAATTCGGGATTCCTTCTTTCATAGGTTGGAGAAGTAGGGGAGCTTCTCTGTAATTGGTATAATGGCTGATTGTTAAAGAAATTGTTTACAAAAAAGGAAACGGCAGCTCCGGTCCATAAAGATTTGCTGACATTTAGATTAAACAGCCATTTGTCAGGTCGGTTTTCTTCATAAAGTTCAAATGGCTCAATCGATCTTTGGATGGGAGCATATTTCGGATTGCTTCTCTCCGCTTCAGGAATGATAATCAATTCTCCTTTTGATGTATAATAACCTGCGGCAAGAATATCACCATATCCTATCCGGTTATCTATTTCTACTACCTTTTGCTGAACTTGAAGAGTTAGCCAGATGCCTAATGCTTTTACCTGTATGTCAAATCTGTAATTTAAAAGAAGGTTTTTACTGTAAGATGACCATTGGTGATATAACGGCATTAAATTAACACCTAGAGTAGTTACGTATCTTGGTGCATCATAATAATAACCGTTATTCAAACCATTTTCTGAATATGTATATGATGCATCAAATTTGAAGATTGTATTGATAATAGGAAATTTTTTTGTAGTTAATGTGAATTCGACCCCATTCACTTTTGCCCACCCGCTGTTTGAATATTGCTGGTAAGTTTCAAGCAATGTATCCTTGATATACGCGCCTGTTTGATCAGCACCATTAGGGTATGATTGTTTATAGACTACTGTAGGTATTTCTATGCTCTCAAACATATTTTTAGAATCATTGACATAACCTGTTACGGAGAATCCTCCGAAATCAAACTGCTGATCGAAGCTTATTTCATATTTTTTTTGAGTATAACCTTTAATCTGGCTGTTTGCTTGCTCCCTTATATAAGTTGAAATCATGGAGAAATTACTGTCGGCATATTGCGGGTTTACAACCGAGACAGTATCTACAATATCGAAATATTTCTTATTCGCAAATATCATTCCCATTGGCGGCGATTTTGAAGTTACTCCATAACCAAGCCTGATCTGGGAATCCTTAAATAAATTTATCGAAAAGTTAATTCTTGGATTGAGAAAACTTCCGTTATTGGATTGAATTAGATCAGCTTTACCTATTAAGCCTTTAATATCAAATCCTTTCGGTCTATAAGTCTCATAACGAATACCTGCTTGAAGAGTAAATGGTTTTAATATGTTTCCTGTCAGTTTATCTTCAGCATAAAAACTTAAAATATTATAAGAAGGAATGGAACTGTAATTCCTTAATCTTGGCATGGTCGTTGCTGCGCTTGGTGGGTACAATGGATCAAATATAATCCCATCCCCCTTGTTAAAATCATTGCGGTAGGTAATACCGTAAAGTAAGCTGTGAAGTAAGCTGCCGGTAAAAAATTTTGAATTATAATTAATGTCGGAATAAATATTCCAAACGTCGCCTTTTATATATTCTTTACCTAAGTATGATCCGAATACTATTCGGCCTGGTTGAGTCCCTTCGGCAGTGCGGTCGGTAATAACAATGTTATCCCTTGATACTAATTGTTGATCATAAGAGTTCTGATTTGTATAAGAAACTGAAAGTGTGGCAGATAATTTGGTAAATGGATCAAATATTCTTGAGTAGTCTGCAGAGTATTTTAAGTTAATATCATGATTATACCATGCATCCCTTAATGCATATCCGGGCTGTTCCTTATAATCATCAAACGAATGGGTAAAATAAAGAACGTTTTTAAAATTGTACCCCTCGCTGTTATTGTCTAATGTCAGCTGTCCTGCTACTCTTGTATATCCATCTCCGGTAATCCTAACGTCTCTGTCTGAGGATGCAATGTTTAGATTTCCATTAACTACCCAGTCAGCTAAATATGTCCCGGCGCTTATATTTGCCTCAGAAAGCAGGGGATTATATTTCATCTTTACTTTCAATCGGTCGGGAGTTGATTTTGTATTTACAATTAATAATCCGTCAGTCAGATCACCGTATTTTGCAGACGGTATACCCCTGATAATTTCTATGTCATTAACATTTTCTGCCGGGATTGATCGAAGATCTGTACCGCTGTTTGCCGAGGTATATCCGATACCTACTTGCATATTTGCATTGTTTGTGATAGGTATACCGTTAAGTATGATTTGGGTACCTATTGGATCTCCGCCTCTGATAGTAGCTTGTTCAACATTATTCAAAGTTGGATTGGTAGTCTCTACCCCGGGCGCTAATTTCATCGCATCATTGAGGCTGGATGCCAGTAAGTGTTCGAGATCGCCGGAAGAGACATTGGTTTTTGTTTCCGGTGAGAGAGGAATAAAATTATTTTCAGCTGTTACAGTTATTGTACCAATCGTAAATGAATTGCTGATAAGTTTATAATTCTTATCTAATGTTTCACCGGCCTTGATAACAATATGATCTGTTACTTTCTCAAAACCCATAAATGTAATTTCAATATTATAAGTCCCGGGTCTGGATAATATCCTGAATCTCCCGTTTTTTTCGGTCGCTGCTCCGTTACTTGTCTCTAATATTACAATGTTTGCAGAGAGTAGGGGATTACCCTGTTCATCGGTAACTTTCCCCGTAAATATGCCATAATTAGTTTGGCCGATTAGCTGAAAGGAAAGTAAAATAAATAGTATTGTAAAAAATTTCATCAGATTCCGGTGTATAAGTTTTTCAAGAAGATCATTTTGTTCTTTCTTTACACTCATTATATGTTAATAGAACCTGTCTTGCGGCAGGCTCTATTATTCATACTTAAAGAAAATTCGGTTCGTCATTCCTTAAAGAAAAAATCAATTCCAGGTACCGAAAACTGGAATCTATTGTCATTTCAACATTATCATTTTCTTTATGCTTGAGAAATTATTCCCTGTTACTTTATCACTTGCTGTTAATCGGTAAATGTAAATACCTGAGGATAATTTATTTGATGATCCGAAATCTACTGTGTAATAACCAGCTGACTGATCCTGATTTACTACTTCAGCTACCTTCTGACCTGCAATGTTGTATACTTCCATTATTACTCTTGCATCT
>JARLHC010000122.1 GCA_031292455.1 Ignavibacteriaceae bacterium | reverse complement strand
GGATAATGTTTCCCAGGCAGCCCAGTTTGTCCTTACTGGAAATGCTGATGTTGGCATAATTGCTCAATCCTTGGCTCTCTCCCCTGAGATGTCAGGTAAGGGTAAATATTATTTAATCGATGAGAAGAGTTATTCCAAACTTGAACAATCATTTGTGATATTAAAAAAAGCTGAAAATAACAAAGACGTTATTAGGTTCGTCAAATTCTTGGATACTGAAAAATCAAAGAAGATTTTTAGTAAATACGGATTTAAAGTTCCCAAACAATAATATCTCGCCCAAATTTCTGCAATTAATAAATTAGCTCCTGAGATTACATTTTGATCAGGAGCTCTTTTATCTATATTTTTTTGGAAATATCGTTTTTTGGATACCGAATGGGTTTGGTTTAAAATCTTTGATTTTATCTGATAATACATTTGCATTTCTAAATATATCCTTTTATATTTCGTTTATAAACGAAATATAAATATGGAATTAACTGTAAAAATATTCAAAGCACTCTCAGACCAAAGCAGATTGAGAATATTAAAAGCCCTCCAGTCAAAGATTTTGTGTGTTTGTGAAATTAGAGAAATGTTGAGCCTCGCAAATTCTACTGTGTCTGAACATCTTAGAATTTTAAAAGATGCAGGCTTTATTATTGAAGAAAAAGCCGGCAAATGGGTAAATTATTCTATACATCCCAATCCTGATGATTCTCGGATCGTAGCAATATTAACCCGTTTGGATTTTTGGATAGATGATGATAAGATTATAAATAAGGATAAAAAATTATTAAAAATGATAGATCGTTCTATCCTTTGCTGTAAGAATTAATATTAACAATTTCGTTGATACACGAAATCAAATAAAGATCAGGTTTTATTTTTAAAATTATAATATAAGGTAATTAAAATGAAAAATATGGGGAAATAGCTTCAAAGAGCGGCAGCGGATGTATGTGCGGCTGTGGTCCTAATTCCAAAATTGTTGGGTATACAGTATTGAAAGATGAATATACTGGCTTAAAAGGTTATGTCCCTGATGCTGACCTTGGGCTGGGATGCGGATTACCTACAGAATTTGCCGGGATTAAGGAAGGGGATGTTGTTGTTGATCTTGGATCAGGCGCTGGAAATGATGTCTTCATTGCAAGAGCTCTAGTTGGTGAAAAGGGGACTGTAATTGGAGTCGATTTTACCCCTGAAATGATTGCTAAAGCTGAAATAAATAAGGCTAAACTGGAATATGCAAATGTGGATTTTAAATTAGGCGAAATTGAAAGCATTCCTCTAGATGACAATATTGCTGATGTTGTCGTGAGCAATTGTGTCCTTAATCTTGTACCTGATAAAGGTAGGGCTTTTAACGAGATTTATAGAATAACTAAAAAAGGTGGCCATTTTTGTGTTTCTGATATTGTTGTAAAAGGAGAGATCCCTTTGCAGCTTAAAAAATCTGCAGAAATGTATGCCGGATGTATATCCGGTGCTATTCAACAGGACGAATATTTAAATATTATCAAAACAAGCGGTTTTAATCAAATAGAAATAAA
The DNA here is from genome assembly GCA_031292455.1 of Ignavibacteriaceae bacterium. GTDB lineage: Bacteria > Bacteroidota > Ignavibacteria > Ignavibacteriales > Ignavibacteriaceae > Fen-1301. Next base: position 33,584 of record JARLHC010000122.1, on the reverse strand, counting down.
AAAGACAAAAACAATCTATTTGCCTGATGAAACTCTTATTCCATATTTAAGCCCGGAAAAAATATCTGAATTCAGAAATAGTAATCTGGGAATATTCAGTATAACTGTGACCGGTAAAAAATAATCTTCATTATTGAAGGGCGATCTATAAAAATCGCCCTTTATTTTTTTCCTGTTATACCACTCCTTTCTCATTAATTCATTATTTTTATACATTATCAATTATATAATTTAATCAATGATAGAACCTAAAACGTTTTACCGGAAACTTGATTTTCTGCAGAACAAAATCGGTTTAGGAAAAACAGGGAAGGATTTTTTATTCTCTATTGTTAAAGAAATTGAAATGACTCTAGGGAAAGATCTCCATATTATTAATGGAAGTATTTACGAAAAGATTGAATCTGACTATTTCTTAATCTCCACTTCTCCTAAAGTGGAAAAAATACTGAAATTGCGCCTTTCGGTAGAAGACCCTTCAATTCAGTCAGTTGTTAAGTCAGGGACTTATATTTTTGACCGTCCGGTGTTTAGCGCGGATGGTATTGAAGATAATTCAAATGAATATAAAACTCATGCCGCTTTTATCGTCAGCAGCCCCGTCAATGACTGGATATTTGTATTTGAACTTCAAAGTGGGTGGATCCGGGAAGAAATTGACCTTTGCCTTAATGCTTTAAGGACTTCTTTGAACTATAGATTGATTTCAGAATCAGTAAAAAATGAATTGGAACAAGCGGTTCAGATTCAGCAAAGCCTTCTTCCTTTTGTGCCACCCAAAATGCCGGGCTACCAGATCGCAGCTAAGTCTCAACCCGCAGAGTTAGTCGGAGGTGATTTTTATGACTACTATGTCCTGGATGATAATACATTGGGATTCTGCATTGGGGATGCAAGTGGACATGGCCTGCCGGCAGCTCTTATGGTAAGGGATGTAATTACTGGCCTTAGAATGGGCCTTGAAAAAGAAATGAAAATGGTGCATACTCTTAAAAAACTGAATGCTGTTATCTATCAGAGCGTATATTCAGCTAAATTTGTTTCCCTTTTTTATGCTGAATTGGAAAAAAATGGAAGTCTTCTTTTTGCTAATGCTGGACATCCTTCTCCTTTATTATTTGATGGTGAAAATTTTCAGATTCTTGAACCAACCGGTATCGTAATCGGGGCATTTCCTCAAATTGATATTTCCCGCTCATATATTAGGATGCCTTCGGGTAGCATCTTGGTATTGGTTACTGATGGAATACTTGAAAGAAAAAATAAACGGTCTGATCTGTTCGAAAATGAAAGATTAAAATCAGTAATTCGGGAAAATAGTAGTCAGAATGCGGATACTTTGTTATTTAGGATTTTTGAAGCAGCTAATTCTTTCGGTAAGGGGAAAAAGTGGGACGATGATGCGACAGTCCTTGTTATCAAAAAGTTCTGATATTAATTTTATATATTTTAACATATATTAATAATTTTGGGATATTAGTGAAAAAAATAGCGGTTATATTCGGTACAAGACCAGATACGATTAAACTGGCTTCTATTATTTTAGAGTTAAAAAAAGAGAAGAAATTCTTTAAAGTAATTACTATTGCTACAGCACAGCATCGCCAAATGTTGGATCAGGTGCTGAATATCTTTAAGATAACACCAGATTATGACCTTAATATTATGGTGCCTCAACAATCATTAGCTACGCTTACTAAAAATACAATTGGAAAGCTCGGTGAAGTGCTTTTAAAAGAGCATCCTGATATGGTGATTGTTCAGGGAGATACAACTACTACTTTTGTAGGTAGTCTTGTAGCATTTTATCACCAGATCCCTGTCGGACATGTTGAGGCCGGACTTAGGACAAATGATAAAGCCAACCCTTTCCCTGAGGAGATAAACCGCCGTTTAACTAGTGTATTGACTGATCTCCATTTTGCTCCTACTGATACTGCAAAGAAAGCATTATTAAAGGAAAATATTTCAGCAGAATCTATATTTGTAACAGGAAATACTGTAATAGATGCTTTGAATATCTCTATTAAAAAAAATTATAAGTTTACCGTGCCGATGCTTAATGAAGTCATATCACAGAGGAAGAAAATAATCCTGGTTACTATGCATAGACGCGAAAATTGGGGGAAACCAATGAAAGGAGCATGTAATGCAGTAAAAAGACTTGCAATACAATATCCTGATTTTAATTTTGTCTTTCCGGTGCATTTGAATCCTGTTGTAAAGGAAGTAGTCCACAATACTTTGGATAATCTTAAAAATGTATTCTTAATTGCCCCTCTGGATTATTCAGACTTTGTTAATTTTATGTCCAAAACTTATTTAATTATTACTGATTCTGGGGGTGTACAGGAAGAAGGACCCCATTTCGGAATTCCGATTTTAGTCTTAAGAAAAGTAACTGAACGACCTGAAGCAGTAAAATATGGAACTGTTAAGCTGGTAGGGCTGGATGAAGATAAAATATTCAGAACTTCAAAAAGATTAATTGAAAATAAATCTGCCTACAAGAAAATGGCTTCTGCAGTAAACCCATACGGTGATGGCTTATCTGCAAAAAGAACAGTTCAGATTCTTAAAAACTATTTTAATATTTCAAATTCATTGATAAAAGAATTTATTCCCCATAAGTAATCTTAGGTTTATGAATCATAATATAAAAAACACTGCTCAGACAAAAATTGTAATAGGTCTATTTTATTTACTTTTCGGGCTAATACTTTTCTCAACAGGAGATAGGACGTTTTCTCAGGAGAATCCGGCAAAACGTGTATTGATTCTTACCGAAGGCAATACGGACTTAAAAAGTTTTGCATTTGCAGATGGACGTCAGCTTGCTCAGTTAATGGGGCATTTTAATACAAAAACTACTCTTAAAGGGGTTAATCAATATTCAAAAAATGAATTAAATAACTTTGACTTTATCTTCTATATCGGGTATAAATTAAAAGATAAAGTGCCGGATTTCTTTTTAAATGATGTACTATCAACTACCAAACCTGTAACTTGGATGTATACTGGCTTTCTTGAATTTTCAAAAAGCTATAATCTTAAGAAAATTTTTGGGTTTACTGTTACGGAATATGATTCAACAGCCGGATTTGATATCGTAAAAAGTAACGGAAAAACTTTTACCAAAGGAGATGTCCATACAAGTATAATAAATATCTCTGATAAGAAAGGAGTTCAAATACTTGCCACTGCGTATTCAACAAAGAAAAAGAAAGAGACTCCTTATATAGTTAAGTCAAAAAATCTAATTTATGTGGCAGACTCTCCATTTGCATATGCAGATGAAAATGACAGATATCTCCTGTTTGCGGATATGCTCCATGATATTTTGGGAGAATACCATAAAGATTCTCATTCAGCTTTAATTAGAATTGAGGATGTATCTCCTATGGATAATCCGGATAAACTCCGCGATATCGCAGATTTACTTTCAGAAAAAGGAATACCTTTCCTTGTCGGTGTTATCCCTTTCTATGTTGATCCCGGTGCTGGTGTGAGAATAAGTTTATCTGATAAACCTGATCTTGTCGATGCATTAAAGTATATTGTTAAAAATGGTGGTACCATAGTCATGCACGGAATTACTCATCAATATAAAGGAATAACTGCTTCGGATTTTGAATTCTGGGATGAGTCAACCAATAAACCTATTAAAGATGAAACGGAAGCTTCAATATCACGAAAAATTGAATTAGGTATCCAGGAATTTATGAAAAATGGATTATATCCCATGATTTGGGAAACTCCCCATTATACCGCTTCCTTTCAGCTTTACAAAACCATTTCCAAATATTTCAGCACTGCTATGGAACAAAGACTTGCTATAGAGGATTATGATCATAGCCAGTATTTTCCCTATATAATTAATCAGGACCTTTTTGGTCAGAAAATAATACCTGAAAACCTTGGATATGTCCCTTATGATCAGAATAATAAATCTGTTAGCCAAAAAGCAGTTCAGGATATTTTAAAAGGAGCTAAAACAAATCTTTATGTGAGAGATGGTTTCGCTTCTTGCTTTTTTCATGACTTTCTTGATCTTGATCTGCTGAAAGAACTTGTTGAGGGGATTACAGCTCTTGGATATACTTATATTGATTTGAGAGATGAAACCAACTGGGTAAAATTAAAGGATAAGGTAATGCTCACAGGTTCCCAAAGCTACACTGTGAATCTTGATGACCAATACTTAGTCGAAGCTTACTACTCTCATAACGGAGAAATAAAAGAAAAAATTTACTCTGATAAAAGATTAAAGGGATTGGTTACAAAGTATGTGGAACTGAAACCAGGAGAATTTTACCGCGCCGAAACAACCGAATATAAGGAGCATGAGTTAACATTTTTCGAAAAGATTTCAAATCATGCTCAACGTTTATATAAAAATTTATTTGCTCCGAATGAAGATTGGAATATCGCCCGCCCGGTAATCCTTTGGAATCATTTTTCAAAAGGAGGAGCTTATAATGACCAGGCATCCTTTGCCTCGGTATTCAAAAGCGTAAATATTAATGTAGATACTATTTTTCTGGGAGAGAATCTTGACCTTAAAAAATATAATCTTCTTATAATTCCTTATGCAATAGTTGATTCACTTCCCGATAAAGATTTTGATGTAATTTCGGCTTTTATACAAAATGGGGGTAACATAATTACCGATACCAAAAATGAAATTGCTACAGAATTGGGATTAAAATTTACTCAGAATAATCTGAGAGTTATCAAACTAAGAGAAAAATTTTTCCCTGAAGAAAAAATATCATGGCGTTATGCAGAACTGGTAAATAAAATTGAAATTGAACCCAGGGATGAAGTCTTTTCTATGGATGAAATTACTGGAATCCCGATGGTTATCGGACGTCAGATTGGGAAAGGGAAATTATTGTTCTTTAATTCAAGGTTTGACCCCTATTCGCGTTTGGGTTACAGCCTTTATCCTTATTTAATGGACTATGTAAAAAGGTATTTAAATTTAAGACCGCTTGTCCGTAAAGATAACCTTGAAGTTTTTTTTGATCCGGGATTTAGGCATACCTATAGTATCGAAAATTTGATAAAACAATGGGTGAACCAGGGGATAAGGATTATCCATGTAGCAGGATGGCATGATTATCCCACTTGGACTTATGATTATAAACGGCTTATAAATCTTGCACATGCGAATGGAATTTTAGTCTATGCATGGCTTGAACCCCCACAAGTAAGTCTGAAATTCTGGCAGGAGCATCCTCAGTGGAGGGAAAAAAATTATAAGAATGAAGATGTCCGCCCTTCATGGCGTTATCCGATGGCTTTAACTGATGATAGTTGCCTTGCTACCATGAATTATGAATTTGGGAAATTCCTTAATAGTTATGACTGGGATGGCGTGAATCTGGCTGAACTTTACTTCGAGGCTGCAAAAGGTCTGGAAGATCCTAAATACTTTACCCCTATGCATCGTTCAGCCAGAAGCGAAGTAATGAAATTATATGGAATTGATTTATTTAAAATATTCGATCCCTCTTCTTCCTCCTATTGGAAATATAATGATGATATTAAAAATAAAATAATTCAATACAGAATAAAAAAATTGGAATCTGTATATGATTTGTTTCTTAATACTTTTACAAAGATTGCAAAAAAGAAAAATGGATTTGAAGTTATCGTTACAGCATTAGACAGCTATGGTTCGCCTGAATTAAAAGAATATATTGCTGCCGATATGAGCAACATTATTCAGCTGCAAAAAAAATATGGTTTTTCCCTGAATGTGGAAGATCCTGAAAATCTCTGGTCTACTGATCCGATGAGATATGTAGAGATGGGAAAATTCTATTCCAGCTTAATTGGAAGTAATTCTAAACTTATGTTAGATCTGAACATATTAAATTTCAGAAAAGATAATGTTATAACACCATTTCCTACATTGATTCAAACAGGGACTGAAAGTTTTCATCTAATTAATGCAGTTTCTACTGGAGCTCCCAGAAGCGTTATTTATTCTGAGGCAAGTGTAAATGCTCAGGATTTAGCCTTCTTCCCATACGCTGCTTCAGTGGGGGTAGAATATAAAGTTCTGGATAACGGTTATGAATTCAATTCCCCGTATTCTTTTGAGATTAAATTGCCTTTAAATATTAAGGAAATCAGAATTGATGGTAATCCCATTGCCCCGCTTAGAGATAATCGGTATTCTATTCCTGCCGGAAGACATATTGTTACTGTTTCTGATGTAGCAGTTACTTCATTTTCGACTCACGAACTCCAGGCTAAAATACTTTCATTCACAGGTAATCTCATATCAGTGGCCTATGGAATGAAGGATATTAAATTTTATTATGATTCTCAGGTAAGGACACTATTATCTCTTAACAGGAACCCTACCTGGGTAAAAGTGGATCATCAGGATTTTAAATTTGATATTATGGAAGGGAATGACTGTTTTAGCATTTTCCTCCCAACTGGCAGCCATTTTGTAGAGATTGGAGTCGGCAATTCATTTTCTTACGGCATAAACTTAACTTCACTTTGGTCTTCTACCGGAATTGCCATTTTTGGAACTTTAGCTGTTACCCTTTTAGTATGCATGTATCTTATATTGAAAATAATTAGAAGAAAATATTCAACTATTTAATTAATACTGACAATCACCTATGTCTATTTTAGAAGTCAGCCTAAGTTTTTTCTTTGTCATAGCTGTTATACTTATCTGGTTCATGATTGCCTACCAGTTTATTTTAACTGTATATGGTTACGTGAATCTCGTAAAATCACTTAAGGAGAAAAAACAAATCGATGAAATGGAATTTGATTACCCTACATGCTCAATTCTGATCCCGGCACATAATGAAGAGATCGTAATTGGCAATACTATTGAGTCTATGTTAAAAATTGTATATCCGCATGATAAACTGCAGATTATTGTGATAAACGACGGTTCTACGGATAATACAAAGAAAATAATTGAAAGTTATGCAGAAAAGGATTGTCGCGTATCGCTTTATGATATTCCAATGGGTGAGGGTGGAAAAGGGAAATCACGTACTTTAAATCTTGGAATAAAAGCAGCTCAAGGGGAAATCATTGCTGTTTACGATGCTGATAATACACCTGATAAAGATTCGCTCCGCTATCTGGTTGCACAGCTTATTCAGCATAAAGAACTTGGTGCCGTACTTGGCAAATTTCGGACTGTTAACAAAGATAAGAACTGGCTTACTAAATTTATCAATATTGAAACCTTAAGCTTCCAGTCAATGTTACAGGCAGGTAGATGGCAGATGCATAATATTGCAACCCTTCCCGGGACAAATTTTGTTATGTGGAATTGGCTGATTAAAAAATTAAATGGCTGGGATGAGGAGGCTCTTACTGAGGATTCAGAATTAAGTATAAGAATATATCAGGAAGGCTACAAAATCAAATTCATTCCTTATGCTTTAACTTATGAGCAGGAACCTGAAAACTGGCGTGTTTGGATAAAACAAAGAATGCGCTGGGTCAGAGGCAATAATTATGTAATATCCAAATTTGCTAGGCAATTAAGGCAATTTAAGAACAGGCGCCTTGCTTTTGATATTCTATATACATTGGCTCTTTATTATGTTTTCTTTGCCGCCATTATTATATCAGATTTGTTGTTTATTGTGGGACTTCTGAATTTAGTTAGTATATCTCTTCCCGGACCATATACTTTCGTCTGGGTAATGGCTATGGTCCTTTTCATATTTGAAATTATGCTTGCTATTTCTTATGATAACGAAGATAGTATTGGAAAGATAGGTCTGATTCTGCTAATGTATTTTTCTTACTGCCAGCTCTGGATCTATATAGTGCTTAAAGCAGCTTATTCTGAATATATTAAAAAAGAAAAAAATATCTGGGCCAAAACGATAAGATTTGATATAGGTAAAGGAGATGAAAAATTTACTAAAGATAAGATTCCCGATTGAGTGGAGGAATTTTTCCCTCCTTTTAAAGGCTATAATTTTTTCGATTGTAATTATTTCAACAGCCTTCATTTTCGATAAAACAATAAATAAAGAATCTGTTATTCAGGCAGAAAATATTATTGGACTTAATTTCTCAGATGCTAAACGGGATTCCCTCATAGAGAGTTTAAATGCTCATTTGAAAAATTATCAGAATATTAGAAAAGCATACCTATCAAATGATATTCCACCTTCTCTTCTATTCAATCCTGCTCCTCCGGGATTCCGGATCCCTTCTAAACAATTTCATATTGAATTTTCTAAATATACTAATTTAGCTTTACCTGTATATGAGGAAGATCTTGCTTGGTACTCGATCGGACAATTGGCCGAATTAATTAAGACTAAGAGAGTTTCCTGTTTAGCTTTGACAAAATTTTATTTACAACGGCTGAAGAAATATTCACCAAAGCTCCAGTGTGTTGTTACACTAACTGAAGATTATGCTTTAAGAAGAGCAGCCGATCTGGATAAAGAACTTGCTGCTGGAAAGTATAGAGGCACTCTGCATGGAATTCCCTACGGGCTAAAGGATCTTTTTGCTGTTAAAGGATACCCAACCACATGGGGTGCTGTTCCATTTAAGGGGCAGGTAATTGATTATAATTCGACAGTTTTCAACAAATTAGAAGCTGCTGGAGGAGTTCTGCTTGCTAAACTAACTATGGGTGAATTGGCCATGGGGGATGTCTGGTTCGGGGGAATGACTCGTAATCCTTGGGATATTACTCAAGGTTCAAGTGGATCTTCTGCCGGCTCTGCTTCTTCTGTATCAGCCGGTCTTCTTCCCTTTGCTATTGGAACAGAAACCTGGGGTTCAATTGTATCCCCTTCAACTATCTGTGGGGTAACAGGGTTTCGCCCTTCTTTCGGAAGAGTTAGCAGAGCAGGTGCAATGGCCTTAAGCTGGTCAATGGATAAAGTAGGTCCCATATGCAGATCTGCTGAAGACTGTGCAATAGTTTTCGATGTTATAAGAGGACAAGATAATATCGATCCTAATACTGTAAATGCGCCTTTTAATTATTATTCAAAATTAAACCTTAAGAAATTAAGAGTAGGATACCTAAAATTAAATTTTGCAAAAAATTATGACCTGAAGGATAATGATTCCCTTACTCTTAATAAACTTCAGCAGATGGGTTTTAACCTTACTCCCGTTGAATTTAACTCCGATATCCCTCTCCAGGATTTATCAATAATATTGGAAGCCGAGGCTGGAGCAGCTTTTGACCTTTTGACTAGGAATGGGGACGATGATAAAATGGTTAAACAAACTAAAGATTCATGGCCTAATATATTCCGTGCGTCACGCTTTATTCCGGCTGTAGAATATATCAATGCAAACAGACTTCGAACTAAACTTGTATGTCAGCTTAATCAGATTATGCAGAAGTTCGATGTTTTGGTAGTCCCTTCTTTGGAAGATGATACACAGCTTCTCTTTAATCTTACAGGTCATCCGTGCATTGCATTCCCTAACGGTTTTACATCTAAAGGAATGCCTACAAGTATTTCATTTGTCGGCAATCTTTATGATGAGGGTATAATACTTTCTGCCGCTAATCAATTCCAGAAAGTAACTAACTTCAATAAAAAACATCCACCATTAAACTGGTAATTCTATAATGAAATCATATATTATTATTATTGTGCTGTCCCTTTTTATATTTGCCGGATGCACAACTAAAGAGTTAATTAAAGATCTAAAACTGCCTGGAGATAAGGGTGATTATACATTACTCCCTAATGGTTGGAAACTGACACCCCCGGAAGTAAATATTGGTATCGGGGAACTTCCTATGAACCTTATATTCACAAAAGATGAAAAATATGCCATCACTTCAAATAGTGGATTGGGAGAGAATTCTATTTCTGTCATTGACTTGAATAGTAAGACTGAAATTCAGCGGCTGACTATTGACAGAACATGGAGAGGACTTTGTTTTAATAAAGATGAATCCATCCTTTTTGTTTCGGGAGGTTATAATGATAAAGTGTACTGTTATACTTTTAAGGAAGGAAATTTATCATTGAATGATTCGTTGAATCTTAGGGAAGGAAATGATAATATAATTGCTGTTACAGGTTTAACTTACTGGCCGTTGAAAAACTATTTAATGGCTGTATCCATGAAAAGTAATTCCATATATATATATGATCTTAATAAAAATAAACTGATCAAAAAACTCCTCGCAGGTTCAGAGTGCTTTGATGTAATTGTTGATCATAGAAATAACTATGCATACGTCTCGCTATGGGGGGGAGCAAAAATTGCCGTAGTCAACCTTGAAAAGCTCGAGATTGAACGATTCATTAAAGTAGGGGACCACCCATGTGAGTTATTAATTTCTAAAGATGATAAAAGACTGTTCGTAACTAATGCTAATAATAACTCGGTTTCTGTGGTTGATCTTATAAGTAATTCAGAAACTGAAAGGTTAAATTCGGCCCTCAAACCTGATATTCCATTCGGAAGTACTCCCAATGCAATTACTTTTAATAAAGACGAGTCGGTTATATTGATTGCAAATGCTGATAATAATTATTTGTCATTATTTGATATTTCTACTCCGGGTGAATCAAAAAATATAGGATTTATTCCTGTAGGCTGGTACCCTACATCTGTCAAATATTTAAAAGGGAAAGATCAGTTATTAGTTGCAAATGGCAAAGGACTGACTTCAATGGCAAATCCGAATGGTCCTAAACCAGGCACAAAATCTTTACGTAAAGATGAGCAGTATATTGGCAGTCTTTTTAAAGGTACCCTCTCCATTATTAGTTATCCGGATATCGAACAATTGAAGAAATATTCTCTACAAGTATATGATAATACCCCTTATTATTATCAAAAGCCACCAATTTCCGGGCAGTCTGTTATACCTGTTACACATGATGATAAGGGGAGTACTCAGATCAAGCATCTCTTTTACATAATTAAAGAGAACCGTACGTATGATCAGGTTTTAGGAGATATTCCTGGAGGGAATGGAGACACCTCTTTATGCCTTTTTCCCAAATCGATTACTCCCAACACTCATAAACTGGTCGAGAGTTTTTCTCTGTTTGATAATTTCTACGCTGATGCAGAAATTAGCGCAGACGGGCATAATTGGTCTACAGCTGCATATGCATCTGATTACACTGAAAAAACTTGGCCTAATCAATATGGCGGACGGGGTGGAACTTATGATTATGAAGGGGGGAAAGAAATTGCTTCTCCATCTTCCGGCTATATTTGGAACCGTGTTATCAATAAAGGTCTAAGCTATAGGAATTATGGTGAATTTGTTACTAGTGATAAAGGAATCTATTCTGGAGCCCTTTCTGCTCTTGTGCCTGTTACTTATGAGAAATACCCTGGATTCGATTTGAGGATCACTGATCAGTACCGTTTCAAAATATGGAAAGAAGATTTTGATAAGTTAGTTATCCAGGACTCACTTCCTGCTTTTGAATTAATTAGACTTCCCAACGATCATACTTCCGGAACGAGGAGGGGAACCCCAACTATAAATGCTATGATCGCTGATAATGACTATGCTCTCGGGGAAATTGTTGAGACGATTTCAAAAAGTAAATACTGGAAGGAAAGCTTAATATTTGTCGTGGAAGATGACGCACAAAATGGCTCTGATCATATTGACGCCCACAGATCTGTTCTGATGGTTATCGGCCCCTATGTAAAAAGAGGTTTTATTGACCATACAATGTATACAACAAGCAGTGTATTGAAAACTATGGAACTTGTACTTGGTCTTAAACCAATGACCCAGTTCGATTTATCAGCGGCACCTATATTAAATCCTATCATGGATGTCCCTGATCTAAATTTCTTTAATGCTGAAAAACCCGAAATAGACCTTAATGAGAAAAACAGTGCAGGTCTATTCGGTGGGGATAAGTGCGAAAAGATGAATCTTACAATCGAAGATGCTGTGCCTGAAAGAGAATTTAACGAAATCCTTTGGAAAACTGTCAAAGGTGAAGGATCTGAATTGCCTCCTGTTACAAGATGCGCGTTTCTGAAGGATATAAAATAATCAATTGTTTTAATACCTGATATCAGCATAAAAAAACCCGGCTGAACCGGGTTTTTTGTAAATGTATAATTAATCAGAACTGCAGTTTCTTCTTTGTCTTATTCGCGTATTCAACTACGAGAGCACTCGCTACGAAAATTGAAGAATATGTTCCGATAATAACACCAAAGAACATTGTAAATGCAAATGCCCTTATAACTTCACCTCCGAAAATTAAAAGAACAAGTGTTGTTAATAAAGTAGTTCCTGAAGTTATCAATGTTCTGCTTAAAGTTTTATTAATGGCTAAATTAACGACTTCTTCTATAGGCATAGTTTTGTGAACCTTTAGCATTTCACGTACTCTGTCAAATACGATTACAGTATCATTATTGGAATAACCAATAAGAGTAAGGAATGCGGCTACTGTCGTTAGATCTATTTCAAGGTTTAACCCCGGAATAATATTATAAAGCGCTGCATATAATCCCAATGTTATCAGAACATCATGGAAGAGGGCAACTACTGCACCTGCAGCAAATATAAACTTAAACCTGAATCCCAAATAAATAAGGATCATTACCAGAGATAGAAATATTGCTATTACTGCATTTCGTTTTAATTCTCCGCCGACTTTAGGACCTACCTGGTCCTCCTTCAATATTTTAAATGTATTATCCTTTAATTTTTCTTTCAGATTTATCTTTATTAAATCTGAAATACCAATACTCACTGACATTTTTGTATTGGTTAAATCTGCTGTCGTTTTTGAAGTCTGAAATCCTTCCCGGAATAATTTATCAACCAACGCATTGGTTGTGTCAGGATTAGGGAAACTGTAGGTAATTGATTTAGAAGTTGAGTCGACAATCTGGTATTTCAGTCCCGGATAATTTTTCTCTATCTGATCGTTGATCTTTTTAACAATTCCTGGGAAAAGATTCGGCGGGACTGCTTGCAATTCAGTTCTTATTATTATAGAATTGGCTCCTCCGTAGGATTTCAGCTCAACATTTCCAAGACCTATATTTTCAATGTCTGGCCTAAGTTGCCCGACTGTCATCGGGTTCTGGAATTCAAGAACAAACTCAGATCCTCCTTTAAAGTCGATTCCGAATGTAAATCCACGAAATATAAAATTTATGACCCCAATTAGAAAAAGGGTAGATGAAAGGATATAAAAGAATTTTCTTTTACCTAAGAAATCTATATTTAGATTTTCAAATATTCGCATTTATTAATTTCCTAAAAGTTTATTAACCGATATTGATTTTTGCTCCCTTAGCAACCATCCAATCGAAGATTACACGGGAAATAACTAAAGCACCAAATAAACTGGTGATAATACCGATCATAAGTGTTAAGGCAAATCCCTGAACAGGACCGGTTCCAAACTGGTAAAGAATTATACCTGTGAAGAAAGTAGTAATATTTGAGTCAAGAATAGCTGGCATTGCTTTTGAAAATCCGCCTTCAACAGACGCCTTTATAGTTTTACCTGTACCCAGCTCTTCTCTGATTCTTTCATATATAAGAACGTTTGCATCCACCGCCATTCCCATTGTAAGAACTATACCTGCCATACCAGGTAAAGTTAACGTAGCTCCGAAACCAGCTAAAATTCCTAAAATAAATAATACAATTAAAGTGAGGGTTGCAGCAGCAATATCTCCGGCTCTTCTGTAATAAAAAATCATAAACAGTCCAACTAACACATAACCTATAGTCATTGAGGTCAAACCATTTGTAACTGAGTCCTGCCCTAAAGATGGGCCGATAGTTCTTTCTTCTATAATATCTACAGGAGCGGGAAGAGCACCTGCTTTTAGAATAATTTCAAGTAGCTTGGCTTCTTCCATATTTGCCATACCAGATATCTGCGAACGTCCGCTTGGGATTTTACCTTGCACAACTGGAGCAGAGAATGCGACACCATCAAGAATAATCGCAATACGTTTATGAATATTCGCACCGGTGATTCTTGACCATTCTGAAGCACCATCGGAATTCATTTCCATATCTACTACAGCTGAAGAAGTAGTAGGGTCAATATTTGCTCTGGCATTGGTAATAACCCCACCTGTTAATTCAGGTTCTTTATTCACAAGGTAAAGAGTATAATAATCTTTGTTATCATTTGTATTTTTGAAGGACTTTGCCGAATAAATGAATTCAACATTATTAGGGATCGCATTCTGTACATCAGGTCTGTTTAACAATCTGGTTAATTTTTCTCTTTCATCAGCTCTTACCGCTGCATCAGCCGAACGTCCCTGTGGATCTAATAAGTGTGCAATTGCAAAGAACGGATGGTTTTTTTCAATATCTTTTTGCTTCTGTTCAGCAGAAGTATCTGTTTTGGCAAGATTGGTTTTGGATTTGCTGGTGTCTGCCGCAGCAATTGAATCAGATTTGGTAGTATCAATTAATGATTTGCCCGCTAGTACGTTATCAACCTTTTGCATAACCGAAAAAGTTAACTCAGGGTCTTTCAATAATCTGAATTCAAGTAAAGCAGTTCCCTGCAAAAGCTGTTTGGCCTCTTCCTCTCTGGCAACACCCGGAAGTTCAACAATTATTCTTCTCGTGCCTTGCCTTTGGATAGAAGGTTCGGAAACACCATATTGATCAACTCTGTTGCGGATAATTTCCATTGCGCGGCTTACTGCATCTTCTGCATCCTTCTTCAGATCTGACTTTATTTTGTTATCATCGTCTCTTACAGAACCGAAATAACGGCTTAATCTTATACCTCTTGCAGACAGTTTCCGGGCGAAAATATCTACAACAGATTCGTCAGATAATGCGGATTCCTTGTCAGATTCAGCGATTACTTTTTTAAATACATCATCTGGGTTTTTAGCTACTTTGCTAATAAGTTTGCTGGTATTTACTTCAAGAACTACACGCATACCACCCTGTAGGTCAAGTCCAAGTTTAATCCTTTGTGATCTGGCTTTGACATAAGAAGGATCGGCAGCTTTAATGCTGTCTTCCGACTGTTTGAGTTTTTTATCAAGCTGATCCGGAGTAATGTTCGCATTATCATGTAATAATTCCTGTTTTTTTGTATCCAGGAGTTTATTCAGGTTTTTAGTCTTCTGATAATCAACATATGTGGGATATAAAAGGTAGATGCTGAATACTACAGCGGCAATAATTATGAAAAGCCTTAATCTGATTTCTTTCATATTTTGATTCTATTTCTAAATGAGTTTGGAAAATAATTAAGCACTAAAATTACTCGTAAAGTGAAAGAAAGTCAATAAAAATTGAGTCCCCGAAGTAAATATTAAGGGGTAATATTGAATAAATAAGGAATTAAATCAATGAAATTATTCTTTTTACAAGTCTTTCAAATTTGTTTTTAACAATATTTGCAGTTTTAGTAACTTCTGAATGGTTTAACTTAGCAGAAGAAATACCCGCAGCATAATTAGTAATACAGGAAACTGAAGCTACATCGAGTCCACAATATGCCGCAAACAGGGCCTCATGTACTGTAGACATCCCTACGGCATCACTACTAAATTTCCCCATCATTCTTATCTCGGCAGGTGTTTCATAAGAAGGACCTTTTGAATACCAATATACACCTTCCTTTAAGTCTATTTTTTCTTTTTTAGCTGCCTGTCTGATAATATTATTAAATGCATTTGAAGGGAAATCTCTTAAATTATTGGTCCCTTCCTCGGAGAGAGTGCCAATTAATGAAGATAATTCCTTTTTTATACCAAATGTATTAAATGAAAGAGCAAGCATAAGATCGCCGGGATGAAAATCAGGATTAATACCTCCGGCCGCATTGGTAATGAATATTTTAGTGCATCCAAGTTTATAAGACAAAAAAGCAGGTAGGATACATTCCGAAATAGAATATCCTTCATAAAAATGAATACGTCCCTGAAACAAAAGCAGATTTTTCCCCTCATATTTGGCAAAATGGATCTTTCCTTCGTGCCCAATAATGGTTGACGGTGGATATCCGGGGAGCTCAGCTGTAGAAATCGTTTTGAATAGCTCAACTGAAGAAGCAAAATCACCAAGACCGCTTCCAAGAATTAGCGCAATTTCAGGTATGAAAGGGGCTTTCTTCTTTAAGAGATTCACAAGATCTTTATATTTCAAATTTAACTTAGGGTTCATAATCGTCAATTATTGGGTTAATATTCCTGCAAGAGTTGCTGTCATTAAAGTTGCTAGACATCCACCCAACACAGCCTTTATTCCAAATGATGCAATTTCCTTCTTTCTGTCAGGAGCCATAGGACCAATTCCGCCAATTTGAATTGCAATTGAGGAAAAATTGGCAAATCCACAAAGTGCATATGTTGCCATGGTAATTCCTTTCTCACTCAAAATGCCATTCTTAATCATTGAGGTAAGATCTAGGTAAGCTACAAATTCATTTAATACTGTTTTGGTACCTATAAGGCTTCCGAAATTCAATGCATCATGCACAGGAACACCTATTCCCATAGCAACATACTGCAAGACCATGCCGAAAATAAGCTGCATGGAGAGAGGTTGCCCGAAGTTTTTTACCATCATAAGATTAAGGCTTGTTACATTTCCAACCCAAATTAGGATCGAATTAAATAGGGCAATAAGTGCAATGAAAGCAAGAAGCATGGCTGCTACATTGAGAGCAAGCCAAAGTCCGTCACCGGCACCTGTGGCTGCAGCATCAATAACATTTGCATCCTTTTTCGGGATTTTCAATTTTACGGTTCCTTTTGTTACAGGATCGCCGTCTTCCGGAAATAGAATTTTTGCGATAACCATAGAACCGGGGAACGCCATAGTACTTGCAGCCAATAATGACACCGCAAATTTCAATTGAGCTGCATCTACTGCTATATGATGGAATTCAGCATATGCCTG
Organism: Ignavibacteriaceae bacterium; assembly: GCA_031292455.1. Taxonomy (GTDB): domain Bacteria; phylum Bacteroidota; class Ignavibacteria; order Ignavibacteriales; family Ignavibacteriaceae; genus Fen-1301. The sequence goes on along the minus strand of JARLHC010000122.1, from coordinate 16,690 downwards.
GCCGAGCATCAGGCTGTAGGTGGCAATAAGAGCTGCTGAAATTGTAGCCATTCCGCCGATCATTATTGTGAGGATTTCAGATTTTGTCATAGATTGAATATAAGGTCGTACTAAAAGAGGGGCCTCAGTTTGTCCTAAGAAGATATTTGCCGCGTTGGATAATGTTTCTGCTCCGCTTGTGCCTAATAGCTTTGACATTAGCCAAGCCATTAATTTTACAACGAACTGTAGTATTCTAAGGTGATATAGCACCGCTGCTAATGAAGAAACAAAAATTATGGTAGGCAGTACCTGGAAAGCGAAAAAGAATCCCAGGCTGTCAGAACCTGTGCTTATACCAAGTTTTCCAAACACAAATTTACTTCCTTCAAGTGTAAAACCAAGTAATTCTACAATTCTTTGACCAAGCCAGTTTATCGAGTCCTTCGGCCATCCAAGAGGAAAAAACCACGAACGTAATATTTCACTATGAATAATAAAGATGGCAAAGATCAGTTGAATAAGTAGTCCCATTCCCACGAGACGCCAGTTAACGGATTTCTTGTTGCCGGAAAATAAAAAAGCTATCCCGATTAAGAGTAGTAATCCTACAACTCCTCTGATTAAAGATATGATATCCATTTATTTCTTTAAATCTATATCGCTGAATGCATAAGGAAGTAATTCAGACATTTTCAAAATTTTAATCTCACCCTTATGATTGATCATAACTACATCAATATTACCGCAAAGATCAAAAAGCACCTGTCTGCATGATCCGCATGGAGGACAAAAATCTGGAGAATCACTTGCAATTGCAACTGCTGTAAATTCCCTTTCTCCTTCCGATATTGCTTTAAAGACAGCAGTTCTTTCTGCACAGATTGTCAAACTGTAGGAACTGGTTTCTATATTTCCGCCAAGATAGACTTTCCCATTTTTTGTTAACAATGCAGCACCAACATGAAAATTGGAATATGGAGGAAGAGCTGTCTTTTTAGCTTCCACCGATAATTTTGCTAATTCTTCGTAATTCATATAAATAATTATTTTTTGTTGAAAAATAGGTCTTTACTATTCTAAATCAAATATCTGAATGAATTATTTTCGCTTTAAGATTAAATAAAATGTTGGGGTGAAGAAACGATTTAGAAATGAATCCCTGTCATCAGCTATATTGAATATAAAATTTTCAAGACCCAGGCGTTTTATCAGTCCGACAAGTTTTAAGTGGAGATCACTCCACGCCACACCTTTATTACCATATAACAATTCTGAAACTGCTAACTTAGTATTTAGGAAAATATCAAAGTCTGTTGACATTTTTATCAATTCATTCAAAGATAGGAGTTGAGCAATATCTTTCCTGTAAATATCCTTCTTTCTGAAAATAGGCAGGAAGTATTTTTTAATCTGATCTCTTTTAAATAAAGAGATGCAAGGGAGTCCGAAATGAGGATCGGCTATAAAATTAATTAAAGAAAAGCGGTTTGGCGTACTTATATAGACTAAACCTTCCTTTTGAAGGAATTGAGATAAATAATGAAGTATATTATTATTAGAAGAAATATGTTCCAGAACATCCTGCAAAATAATTAAATCAAAAGAACTTTCTTTAAAAGGAAGTTTCAGAGCGTCTGCATTAATTCTGTTTATTCCATTAGGCTGTCTTTGAAGACGCAGAAAGCTTAAATCTACACTGACTAATTGATTATCTTTTGAAAAAACATCAGCTGTTCCTCCTTCTCCCGAACCAAGTTCCAGAATATTTAAAGATTTGCATTTAATGAACCTTGAGATTATCATTTTTACGAATTTCCCTCTTTCCAATGAAATTTCCCTGGCCTTTTTCCACCTTTTATAGTTTGGATGCTGAGAAATCAACCAGGAAGGGGATTCGGTTATTTCCATTTATCCTCCCTGAATAGGGAATTCACAAAATTAATTACAATAAGAAATTCATATATAATCTGGAGATATATTATCTGGAGATATCCGAATTTATAATCATATTTTGATTCATTCTTTTTAACAATAATAATATCAGATAGTATTTTAATTATAAATGGGATAAACAACCATTCATAAAAGAATCCGGCAAAAAATGAGAAAACTAAAATAAGATTAATTATATGCCATCCGGCAAGAAATAACTTAGGAGCAAAAAGATAATATATGGAAGTTTTGGTATGCCTCGATCTTTGAGCCAGGTAGTCATAAAACATTTCTTTCGTTTCAGAATAAACAGCGGCCTCCTTATTATCAATATAGCCGATCTTCATTTTGTTCTTTACTGCTTCACGTATCAGCAGGTCATCATCGCCTCCTAATGTCTCAATAGTATTGGCATAGCCTTTAATTTTATAAAAAGAGGATTTACTAAATCCAAAATTTCTTGCAGCAGCAGAATAAGGAAAGTGTAATTTTAATGCCAGAGTATATAATAAGAACGTTCTCAGGTTTTCAAAACGGGAAATGGCGTTGATAATTCCGGGCCTCTTATAAAAAGGAGCATTACCAAAAAGGAAATCATAACTCTCTTTGAATTTTTCGGAATATCTGATTAACCACTCTGGATTAACGATACAATCAGCATCTGTTATTAATATATAATCATTTGCGGCATTTTTTATTCCCAGAGCCAGCGCACCCTTTTTACCCGGATATTTTTTATTCTCTGCCTTAATAACCTTTAGATTCGTCAGTTGACTTTTGTAACTTTCAACTATACAAAGAGTGGAATCAGTCGAATTATCATCAACGATAATGATTTCAAAACAATCTTTAGGGTAAATCAATTTTTGAATTGAATTAAGCAGAAATGGAATATTAACGGCTTCGTTTTTAGCGGAGATTACGATCGAGATTCGAACACGGTTCATTTTTATTTATAGCGGTTAATATTGACAATCATAATAAAAAAGCAGAATTTATTAACTTAAAGAAACTAAAAAATCTCTAAAAAATCTAAATTACCTTTTATTATTAAAATAGTTAGTTTTTATTACAGTTAAGATTGTCAATACGGAAGAATAAAGCAAAACCCCCCAGATGAAGCAATCCTTTTATACGTTTTTGTTATGCTTGGGATTAATATCCTTATCATTTGCCCAGGATAAGACTGATATTAGAAAATGGTATCAGGATCCAAGGAAGATGTATATTGGACCGCCTGGGGAAAGCAATATAATTACTCAATCAAATGAGAACAATTTAAATTATGTACATAAGAACACTACTGTAAGGGTGCAAAAAACAACAGAGGGGAGTGTAATAGTCTATCCAAATTTCAGGGTCCACCCTGGCAATGTTATTCAGAGCGAAGTTCCGATAGTTACACATCCCATAAATAAAAATATTATGTTCGGCTCTTCTAATGCAGTTACATTGAGTCCTCTGTTTTTAAGCGAGGGCGTTTATGTAACTACTGACGGGGGAAATAGTTGGTTTGGAAGCGATACAACAAAAACAGATTCTTTAAAAGATAATGGCGGCGATCCGGCACCTTCAATTGATATGAATGGCAGATTCTACCAATCATATCTGAGTTTTTCTGGAACGGGATTATGGGCAACAAACTCAACTGATAATGGCAATTCCTGGGCTCCGGCAACTAAAATAATAATAGGGTCGCAGGATAAAAATCATACATTTACTATAAACAACGCATCCAGTCCGTTCAATGGGAGAACATTTATTGTTTGGTCAAGGTTTACTGCTTCTTTGCCCCCAATTGCTGTATCATATACATCGGATAATGGCACAACCTGGTCCGGCTATGTAGATATTAATGTTTCGGATTCAAATCATTATTCACAAGGGGCCAATGGAGCGGTTGCACCAAATGGAGATATATATGTATGCTGGCAAAATCCGATTAATAAACCTCCTAATACGGGTGATTACATAGGATTCGGGAAGTCGTCAGATGGAGGGGTCACATGGACTTATAATGATAATATTTACGACTGCAATGGGATTAGAGGTACGCTTAAATCTTCTGAAATAAGAGTTAATGATTTCCCATGGATGGCAATAGATAAATCAAGCGGACCTCGAAATGGGTGGATATATATAGTTACTGCAGAAAAGAATTTATCTCCTGCAGGATCAGATCCTGATATAGTTCTTCACAGGTCATCTGACGATGGAGCTACATGGTCTGGTGGGATAAGGGTAAACCAGGATCCATTGAATAATGGGAAAGATCAATATATGCCCTGCATAATCGTTGACCAGGTTGGAGCAATTGATGTAGTATATTACGATAATAGAAATACTACTAATGATTCTACACAGGTTTTTATATCTCGGTCTATTGATGGAGGATCAACATGGGAAGATATTCAGGTGAGCGATCATGCCTTTAGACCTGTGCCGATTTCAGGTCTTTCGCACGGGTACCAGGGGGACTACATCGGAATTACTGAAGGTCCGAATAGTACTATCTGGCCTTACTGGGCTGACAATATTTCCGGGATATACCAGGCTTGGATTACTAAGGTTGTATTTACTACTTATCCATTAAATGCATTTAACCTGAATACTCCGGTAAATGGTACTACGGTTACATCATTCCCGAAAGGCTCGGGGATAATTAATTTCCTCTGGGATACGGCTTCGTCATCCGCAACATATAAATGGACTTTCGGAAGCCCGGCAATAGCTGATCCAAAATTGGAATTTAAAATAAATACAAATACATTATCATTTAATACTAACCAACTGGACACGCTGTTGGCATCAATTGGGGTCAACCAGGGAGATTCACTTATCGGCGAGTGGAGTGTTGTGGCATATAGAAACAATTTGCCTGTAAATGATACTTTGCAATCTGCTAATAGCCCCCGTAGTATAATCCTTAAACGCGGTAAACCGGAACTGATCGCTTTTAATCTTAACAGCCCGCCTGATAAAACTAGGATCTTAACATCAGTTTTTACATATAACGATTTAACGTTTAATTGGAATAGATCTGGTGATGGAATAAAATACAGATTAAAATTTGGACAGACATTGGCTAATCCGATAATTGACACTAAGTCAAATAATGAAGGTTATGATTCTACATGGTCAATCAGTAATTATTTATTAGATCAATTGTTGCAAAAAGGAGGCCTTGCGAATGGGGATTCTATTCAAGGTATCTGGGCTGTGTATAGTTATAGCGGTTCCGATTCGTTAAAATCTGTGCAATCAAATAACTTGACCTTAGTTCGTAAAACTAAAGGTGAATTCCTGATAGCTTATGATTCAACACAGACAAATGGAATAATAAGTAGAGACTCAGTTATCAATAACCTTAATTTATTGAACAAAACATTCGATCTCTTCAATAAAGAGGGAAATCTATCCAGGAATGTATTGTCCTTCAGAGAATATAATTATGTCGTGTGGTTAGGCGAAGGCTCATCAGTTATGTCAGTTATTCAGAAGGATTCAATGAAAGCTTACCTAAACTCGGGAACATTGAATAACCTCATGAAATCAAAGTTGATAATTTTTAGTGAAGATATAGGATACCAACTTGACCGAACAACATCGGTATATCAGGATACAGCTTTCAGCAGAGGGATGCTTGGATTTGAATATATTGCGGACGCTCCAATGTCCGGTGCGAACCAGGTAATATTCGGGGATGAAATAAATTCAGGAATAGCCGATAGTACAATTGGCTCTTGGCCTGATGTATTAAAACCATCATGGCTGAGCGGAAAAAGATTATATGGCTATTCGGGATATTTGGCCGATACTGGTTGCGGTATTGGAAATATCGGAGCTAAGTGGAATACTGCTGTATTTGGTACAGATATAAGAGCTCTGCGAAGTGCATACAAAAGCCCTGAAGGTTCACCTGTAACAAGAATTTTGTCAGGTGCAATAGGATGGATAAATGAATCAACCACACCAGTTGAGGTTATTCCCTTAAATCACTTTATGCCTGGCAATGTGGAATATGTTTTAGACCAAAATTATCCGAACCCATTTAACCCAAGTACATCAATTAAGTATTCAATTTCCCATGATGGAATAGTAAATCTTTCCATTTACAATATACTTGGAGAAAAAGTAATAACTTTAGTGAATCAGAATTTAAGGGCGGGGAAATATGAGATTAAATTTGATGGAGCACATTATCCAAGCGGGATTTATTTCTATAAGCTGGAGTCTGGATATTATACATCAGTGAAGAAGATGATTTTGATGAAATAATATTTATTAGTAAAAAAGCCCCTGTTGAGGGGCTTTTTTATTATTGCATATCTTAATAAAAAGAAATACTACCACATTAAAACTTCTTAAATATCACAGTAGTATTATGACCTCCGAATCCGAATGCATTACTTAAAGCAACAGAAACTTTTTTCTCCTGAGCTTTATTGAAAGTATAATTCAGATCACATTCCGGGTCAGGATTTTCAAAATTGATGGTAGGAGGTATTATATCATTTTTAATTGCCAGAATCGAAGCAATTGCTTCTACCGCTCCGGCAGCACCTAATAAATGGCCGGTCATACTTTTAGTAGATGACAAATTCATCTTATAAGCAGATTCACCAAAAACTTTTTTAATTGCATTTGTTTCGGCGATATCTCCCAATGGTGTAGAGGTTCCGTGCATGTTTATATAATCGATATCTTCTTTATTTAAACCAGACATAGTTAAAGCCATTTCCATTGCGAGTATGGCTCCTGTTCCTTCAGGGTGCGGAGCAGTAATATGATATGCGTCAGCAGATAATCCAAAGCCAACAATTTCAGCATATATTTTGGCATCTCTGGCAAGAGCGTGGTCCAGTTCTTCAAGAATTAAGGCACCGCCTCCTTCTCCCATCACAAAACCATCTCTTGTAATATCAAAAGGACGGCTTGCAGTTTCAGGAGAATCATTTCTGGTAGATAATGCTTTGGAAGAATTAAATCCGGCCATACCGATTTCATTAATGGCAGCTTCGCTTCCGCCCGTTACTATAATGTCTGAAATGCCATTTTTAATCAGCATATAGCTGTCAATCATATTGTTATTGGCTGTAGCACAGGCAGAAACAATACAATAGTTAGGTCCCTGGAATCCATAATGGATAGAGATAAATCCGGATGCAATATTTGGTATCATCATTGGGATGAAGAAGGGGGAGACTCTATCGGGTCCCTGGGTATGGTTTATAATTGCCTGTTGATAAAAGGTTTGAATTCCACCAATACCACTGCCAAAAATTACTCCTATTTTGGCTTTTTCTTCTGGGGTTAGTAACTCAGTTTTAATCCCACTGTCATTTATTGCCTGAATTGTAGCAGCCATTGCATACTGAGCATAAGGATCAAGTCTTCTTGCAGTTTTGCGGTCCATAAAGTTACCTGCATCAAATCCTTTTAACTCACATGCAAATTTTGTTTTAATTTTAGAAGTATCAAATGCTTTAATTAAAGCACACCCGCTTTTCCCTTTAACCATACTATTCCAGAATTCATCAACAGATAATCCAATCGGGGTAACTGCTCCCATTCCAGTAACTACTACTCTTCTGTTCAGTTTATCAGACATTTTCTTCCTTTATATTCGTTTTTCTTAATATAAGTTAATAAATTGGGTGTAAAGATAAGAAAAAAGACTTATTAATTAAACAATTTGAGAATTGTTTATGAATTTGATTTTATCACCGGTAAGCCGGAATATTTTCCATGAGTCCATAGGTACGGCTCCTAATTTCGCATAGAAATCAATAGCCGGCTCATTCCAATTGAGAACAGCCCATTCTACTCTACCGCAATTTCTTTTGCCTGCAATTTTTATTACTTGAAGAATTAGTGACTTGCCTATTCCTTTACCCCTGAATTCTGGTTTTACATAAAGATCCTCAAGATAAATACCAGCTTTTCCTTCAAAAGTGGAATAGTTATGAAAAAAGAGAGCCATTCCTACAGGTTTATTATCATAATATCCAAGAAGAACTTCTGCATATTTCTTTCTACAGAATAGATTTTTTTTCAGATTATCTTCACTGGATATCACTTCATGCGCAAGTTTCTCATATTCAGCAAGTTCTTTTATAAATGAATGGATTATGGGAACATCTTTTATCTTTGCTTTCTTAATTTTTAGATTCTTATCTTTTCTTTGATCCATTGAATATCCTTTTATCTATCCATTTTACTAAACTGGCAAAGATATAACCAATGGCTGAACCAATAATGGCGCCTCCCAAAACATCTGACGGGTAATGTAGCCCGAGATATATCCTTGAAAGAGAAATTAAAATTGCAGTTATAAATAGTGCCGGCCAAAGTCTGGGGAAGAACCTAACGATAAATGTAGCGACAGCAAAATTATTAAATGCATGAGTTGATGGAAATGAATACGTGCCCGTACGCCCCATTGGCGTAATAACATCAGGTAAAATATTGCAGGGTCTGACCCGTTGAAAAAAATCCTTAATCAGTACGGAACTCAACTGGTCGGTAATCGCTATTAATATTAAAACTCCTATAGCAACAATCCTGCCTGCTTTGCCCCCCTTTATAATACTGATTAAAAGTAGAATAACGTAAGCAATGTACCAGTTATTAACATTTGTAATCAAAGAAAAGAATTTATCCAGCGCAGGAGTTGAAAGAGTATGGTTAAGAAAATAAAAAATACTGAGGTCAATCCTGTACAGATAATCAATCATAGTTTTATGTAAATAATTTTCTAATTGAGAATTAATCTACATATCTTCTTAATAAAAAAAAATTCTCGTCCTTATTTCATTAAATAGATTTCAAACGAAATTTTATTATCTTATGATATAAATTTTAGGTTTCCTGGTATATGTCGAATATTGAGAACAACACGGTTGTTGATATTATTGATCACAACCAACATACTTTTAAAGGGGAAAGAGATGAGCACCTAAAAAGAGTAACAATTGATGTTCTGATTACTCCTCTTAAGATTATGGCCCTCCTTATTGCTGTTTCCGGTATTTTCGCAATGATTTTTGAAGTTCAGTATTTTTCTGAGTATTCTCTAAAAATTTATGCAACCCGGCTGTTGGCAACCCTATCCGCCTTCCTGATTCTTGTTTTCCTCAATTCAAAAGCTGGAATGAAAAGACCTGTCATGATGGTCCACCTCCTTTTGCTTGTAATTATAGTATCATCAGGATATATGATCTATCTGATACCTAAAACGATTATTGTAAACGCCCATATCGTAGGACTTGTGATCTTTACTTCTGCGTTATTTCTAAGTTGGGAGGTTAAGAATCAAATCATAGCAGCCATTTATTATAATATTGTTTTCGCTGCAGCTATTCTTCTTAATGATCAGAGCATTTATTTTTTACCCAACATGTATGAATCTGTAATTTTTGTGCTTTTCTTAAGTATGATATCGGTGGTAGGAAGTGCAGTCAATTATAAATTGCGGATGCAGCTTGCCGAAAATAGTTTTAAAATAATGCTTTCCGAAAGAAAGTACAGATCAATATTTGAAAATTCTGCAGAAGGAGTATTCCAATCAAACATCGAAGGGCATTTCATTACGGTGAATAATGCTTTATCAAAAATTCTTGGATATACAAAAGAAGAATTGTTGAACCTTAATATTGCAACTGAATTATATAAGGATCCATCGGATAGGGAAAAGATTGTAAGCACCCTAAAGAAGCAGAAGGAATTAAAAGATTATCAGGTTTCCCTTAAGAAGAAAGATGGGAATGAGGTAATAGTAAGATTAAATGACCGCTTGGTATCTGATAGGGAAGGCAGCAGTATTTATTTTGAAGGAAATTTGCAGGATATAACCGCTCAGGTTATTGCTGAAAATAATAAGCAGAAAGCAGAACAGGCACTCAGAGATGAAAAGTTAAGATCGGATATGCTCGCTAAAGAGGCCCTGCATTCTAGCCTTATGAAAAGCCAGTTTCTCGCAAATATGAGTCATGAAATCAGGACCCCGATGAATGGTATAATTGGATTCCTGACATTGATTGAAAAAGAAGCTTATCATAATATGGAAGAATTGAAGCAATTTTCAATAAGTGCAAGAAAATCTGCTGAGTCTCTTCTGGATATTATTAATGATATCCTTGATGTATCTAAAATTGAATCAGGGAAAATGCAGCTTGTTACTGGTGACTTTGATCTTAGTGAAGTTATTGATGAATCGGTATCAATTCTGTCTCCCAAAATCAGGGAAAAAGATCTTACAATTTCCAAAGAAATTGATGAGAATACCCTTCCCGTTGTACACGGTGATTCAACAAGGATGCGTCAGATATTCATTAACCTGATTAGCAATGCAGTAAAATTTACGGAGAAGGGAGGAATTAAAATATTTGTAAAAACTATAAATACTGATAGTAAATACATAACATTATTATGTTCAGTTGAAGACTCGGGTATCGGAATTCCCCAAAATAAAATAGATACATTGTTCAAACCTTTCTCACAAGTTGACGCTTCTCATACTAGACAATCCGGAGGTAGCGGTCTGGGCCTTGCCATTTGTAAAGAATTTGTTACTATGATGGGAGGTGAAATTGGGGTCCGGAGCGAAATAAATAAAGGGAGCACTTTTTACTTTACTATCAAATTATCTCCTCAGACATTTAATACTCCTGCTGCATCTAAAAGCAAAATTTCGCGGGTATATGATTTCAAAGAAGAAACAAAGGAGTCCGCAACTCAAATTAAAGACACCAAATTAGTAAGAGGAAAATTTAAGATACTTCTTGCTGAAGATAATTTCATAAACCAGAAAGTATGCCTGCGTATTTTGAATGAGGCAGGCTATAAAGCAGATGCAGTTGTTAATGGATTTGAAGCAATTAATGCCGTAAAAAAACAACCTTATGACCTTATTCTTATGGATGTTCAAATGCCGGAATGCGATGGATTTACTGCAACTAATGAAATAAGAAAACTTGGCGGCCAGTTTAAAAAGCTTCCTATATTTGCTATTACTGCTCACGCTTTGATGGGGGATAAAGAAAAATGTCTTGAAGCGGGGATGAATGATTATATATCTAAACCCATAATGGCCGAACACCTTATCAGTACAATCGACAAGTGGCTCGAAGTTAATTCAAGTTCAAAGAATAAGACAGTAAATAATGGCGGTAATTATAAAATGGAAAACATCTTCGATTTTATTCATCTTGAAAAGATGAGCATAGGAAGTGTCGAATTTCAAAAGGATCTTGTAATTACGTTTATTGAAGATATGGATAAACGTTTTATCCTGATACAATCATATTTAGATTCAGGTAATCTGGAAAAATTGGTTAATGAAGCACATACGATTAAGGGTGCCAGTTTATCTGTAGGGGCAAACCTTGTAGGAAGGAATGCAATTGAAGTGGAAATGACAGGAAAAGAGAAAGATCTTGCCGCACTACCAGAAAAATTATCAGGACTGAAAGAATCAATTGAAAAGACAAAAGAAATCCTTTCTGATCATTTCAGTCTCTCTGAATCTTAGTCCATTAAAAGCACTTCCTTTATTTTGGGGAAGGCCTCATCAATCTCTGCTTTTGTAATTACAAGAGGAGGGGCAATTCTTATAACATTATCATGCGTCTCTTTGCAGAGTATCCTGTTCTGCATTAATGATTTACAGAATCTCCTGGCACCCCCGGCTTCAGGGAATAATTCTATTCCTATAAACAATCCTCTCCCTCTTACCTCTTTTATATGTCTCGATTTTATTTCTTTTAATTTGTTTAGGAAATACTCTCCTGATATTCTGGAATTTTCAATCAGATTTTCTTCAATTAAAACTCTTAAACTTTCTCTGGCTACTGCAGCTCCCAGAGGATTGCCGCCAAATGTGGAGCCATGGTCTCCGGGATTGAAGACTCCCAATATTTCTTTACTTGATAATACAGCAGATACAGGATAACATCCTCCGGATAATGCTTTACCAATTATAACCATGTCGGGTTTTATATTATCATATTGGTGGGCAAATAGTTTGCCTGTTCTTCCAAGTCCGGTCTGTATTTCATCAGTAATAAAAAGAACTTTATTTCTTTTGCAGATATCAAAACACTTTTTAAGATAACCTTCAGGGGGAATAATTACTCCTCCTTCTCCCTGTATGGGTTCAACTAAAAAAGCAATTGTGTCCTTGTTAATAACTTTCTCAAGTGCCTCCGTATCACCAAAAGGTATTACCTTAAAGCCTTTTGTAAATGGCCCGAAACCATCCTTATACTGTTCTTCTGTTGAGAAACTTATTGTTGTAATTGTTCTTCCGGCAAAGTTATTCCGGCAGGCAATTATATCGCCGGAATCAGCCTTAATTCCTTTTATCTTATGCCCCCACTTCCTTGCTGCTTTTAATGCAGTCTCTACTGCCTCTGCTCCGGAATTCATTGGCAGTATCATATCATATCCCGTCAGCTCATATAATTCCTTATATAAAAATGGGAGCTGATCGTTCCTGAATGCACGCGATGTTAATGTTACCCTCTCTGCCTGAGTTTTTAAAGCATTTATTATCCTGGGATGACAATGTCCCTGGTTTACTGCCGAATATGCAGCCAGGCAATCAAGGTATTTGTTCCCCTCTACATCATATAACCAAACCCCTTTCCCTTTTTCAATTACAACATCCAGGGGATTATAATTATGCGCTCCGTATTTTTCTTCTAATTCAATAAAATCTTTTGTTTGCATATAAAAATATTTCAATTGTGGATATTTATGAGTTATAAATCCAATTTATTAAAAACATCCTTAAATATGAAACTTTACTCATTTTAATTACCCTAATTATTAAATTGTAGTTCAAATTAATTGGAATTATCTTTCCACACTGTTTAATTATAATATGAGCTATCAAATGAAATTAAAATCCTTTGTGCTGTTTGTCGTTGCTTTCTCTAATATCCTCTTTGGGTGGGGGGACCAGGGTCATAAGTTAATTAATAACAAGGCCGTTGCTCTTCTTCCCGCCGAAATGCAGGACTTTACTAAATGGAAAGATTATATAACTCTCCACTCCGTTGATCCCGATAATAGAAAAAAAGATGATAAATCCGAAGCTCCCAAACATTTTATTGATATAGATTTTTACAAGGAATTTAATGCCGGTAAAATGATCGAGAATAAAAAAGATTTAGTCGCTATCTATGGTGACTCTATGGTAACAAAACAGGGTTTGCTTCCCTGGGCTACTTTGGATACTTATAATAAATTGATCCAGGCCTTCAAGGATAAGAAAAAAGATGCCGTTCTTCTCTATACTTCCGATCTTGGTCATTATGTCGGCGATGGCCATCAGCCTATGCATACAATGCTTAATTATAACGGCCAGCTTACAAACCAGAAAGGTGTGCACGCTCGCTATGAAATAAAAATGGTGGATAAGTATATCAAAGAGATTGAGGCAAGTATTACTAAAGCAGATGTTAAAAAAATCAACGATCCTTTCCAGTATATTTTTGACTATATAGCAAATGCAAACTCTGTTCAGCCTGTCCTGCTTGATGCCGATTTATATGCTGCTAAATCTGCTGGCTCTAATGATAATGATGAATATTTAAGGCTGATGTGGTTTAAAACCAGGTATGTTACAGAAATTCAATTCAATACGGCTGTTACTGATTTTGCATCTCTCATTTATTCTGCTTGGATTGAAGCCGGGAAACCTGATCTATCCGGAATTCAATAACTATATTAAAATATAAGATTATATAATCGCTGTTTGATTTTAGATTTAAGGGCTGCTCTTAGCAGCCTTTTTTTGTAATTAGAATCACATAAATACCCTGAAGTGAAGATTTTTATTGAATCTTGTTCCTGTAAAAAATATCTTTTTATCAGGAACTATTTATTTGAGGTATTCATGTCTGATCGTAAGAAGTATGAAGGATGGCGTGCAGAAAACCCCAATCGCCACAAGAGAGAGATCAATATAAATTTGCTTAGCACTTCTATGTTTTTTGAATCTGATATAAAAAAGAAGAATAACAAAGACAAGATCAAAAGAAAATATTCATAGCCTTTTTGCCAGGCAGGATAATATTACTGCCGAAGCACTTGCTACATTAAGCGATTCCCCCTTTCCAAACTTTGGAATCGTTATTCTGTGATCGCTTAATCTTAGTATATCCACCGATGGACCGTGAGATTCACTCGAAAGAATTAATATACCCTTTCCTTCAAACTGGAATCCATATATATCCTCTCCCTCTGTGTCTGCACATAGCACCTTGTAACCCTTCTTTTTGTAGCTCTCAAGAAATTGATCCAGATCCGTCTGATCATATATATTTATATGAAAGATTGATCCCATACTGCTTCTTACTGTTTTAGGACTGAAAGGATCTGTGCTGTTTTTACTTAGCACTATATCTGTTATTCCAAACCAGTCACAGTTCCTGATCATTGTTCCGAGATTTCCCGGATCACCAATATTTTCTAAACATACAATTAGTTCTGATCTGATCTTATTTATGTCTTTTTCGGGAGGATAATTAAATACAGCAGCAATTCCCTGAGGCGTTACAGTGTCCGAAAGCTTCCTGAATTCTTCCTCATTTAAAGTCTCAATCTGTACGTTATATTTTTTGGGGATCTCCCTGGTATTATTCTCATATTCATCAGTTACCAAAATTGCTTCACAGGTATAATTACTGTTTAACCCTTCTTCTATTGATTTCAATCCTTCAACTATAAACTGCTTCTTCAGCTCCCTGTGCTTTTTCTTCAGTAGCAATGAGTAATATTTTAATTTGTTCTTTGAGATCATACTATTTTATTATAACCATGTTCTGTTCCGGCTGACTGGTCCTCCGAAAGCTGTTTTAGATAATTCCATGTATATATTCCTGTATTATGCCCATCCCCCCAGACTATCTGAATTGCGTATACTCCAACTTGTTGTATGCTCTTAATTATATAATTCTCGGGGGCTGTATTTGCTGGCTTGGCTGGTATATATGTTCTGAATAATACTGTCTCTCCTTTACATGAAGCACAAGGGCATTCGTCTCTTAGATATTTTAAATCAATGTAACTCTCTGAATCATTCCCCCACTTTAAAAACAATTTATTCTTATCTATTATTTTAATCTGCTTTGGTTTCATTTATCTTAGAAATAATTAATGATTAACACCCAATATTAAATAAATTACAGGTGCCGTTCAATCTTTATGATCTGCCCCTTGCCGTCGGTCGCCTGTGCCTGTTAAATATTCGCTATTATGTGTAAATTTGAATATGGAATCTGTTATTCTCCAAATAGTTATCATCGTATTGTTAATCCTCTTATCAGGATTCTTATCAGCTGCTGAAATAGCTATAGCAACTTTTGGCCCTAATAAAATAGATGAACTTAGGGAACAAAAGGATAAATCTGCATCCGCATTTGAAAAGATACAGAAAGATACAAATTCGTTTTTCGGTACCATACAACTTACCACACAAATTACTCTGCTCGCAGCAGCTATGCTGGGATTTAACCTCTGTTATAGATTCCTGAGTAACTTCTTTGAACTGCATACTTCCTATAACAACAACGACGTAATTGTTCTATCTGTTCTGCTGGCTCTTATTATCATCTCATTTTTAACCATGATATTCGGCCTCCTTATTCCTAAAGCTCTTGGGTTCAAATATGCTGATTCCATTGCCCGGTTTTCAGTACATATTGTTCTGCCGGCTACCTTTGTATTCAAATACCTTATAAGCTTCGCAACCTTTATCGGTAACCTTATTCTAAAACCCTTTAACGAAAGAACTAACTTCTCGCAGACCCGTTTCTCTGAAGATGAAATTCGGATAATTATTTCTGAAGGGGTTAAATCTGGTGCTATCGATAAAAATGAACAGGAAATCATTGAAAACCTGTTTGAGTTCAATGACCTGCGCGCACGGGAAGTTATGATTCCTCGTACCGAAATTGTCTCCCTCGATCTTACCGATAACAAAGAAGAAATGATTTCGGAAATTATGAAATCAAATCATTCAATTATTCCGGTCCATACTGACAATATTGATAATATAATCGGCATAATCCATACTAAAGATATTATGAAATCCCTTATCAGACAGAATAATGCCGATGTTAAGAATTTAATACGCCCCGCTTATTTTATCCCTGAAACTAAACTTATCTCTGAAGTCCTCAAAGAGATGCAGAAAAGGGGAGAGCGGCTCGCTATTATTATGGATGAATATGGTGGCACTGAAGGACTTATTACTATGGATGATATTCTTGAAGAAATAGTTGGCGATTTCCATAATAATAGTCCATCCGGTATAAAACCTTACAGTAAATTGCCAGACGGTACCTATTACATTCAGGGCTCTATGTATATTGACGACTTCAATGAAACCTTTAATAAAAATCTTCCACTGTCTGATAAATATAATACCGTAGCAGGATTTATCTCCGATAATACAGGTAAAATACTTAATACCGGCGATAAACTTGAATTTGAAACCCTCGTATTTGAGCTAATTAAAAAGATCAGACAGAAAATGGTTCAGTTCAAAGTTAGTTCTACTGATAATGATTTTAATGAATGTCCTAAAGAGTAAATTATTTTCCTTATTCACTTGCTAAACTTTAGGAAAAACAGTAGTTTTAACCCTTAAATTTTATCTCTGAATTGTCCGTTTAGTGACAATCAATTTGAACGCTGGCATAGCTCAGTTGGTAGAGCAGCTGATTTGTAATCAGCAGGTCGTCGGTTCGAGTCCGATCGCCAGCTC
>JARLHC010000004.1 GCA_031292455.1 Ignavibacteriaceae bacterium | reverse complement strand
GTAAAGGATGCCACAAATGGAAAATAATAAACTGGACTTTAGTAGTCAAAACTTTTATGTGGGGATAGATGTTCATAAAAAATTATGGTCAGTTGGTATTATTTGTAATAATAATTTACTAAAAAGATTTACAATGGATCCTGATCCGAAGATATTGAGTGAGTATATGCACAGGAATTACCCTGGTGGTAATTACTTCAGTGTGTATGAAGCAGGATTTAGTGGCTATTGGATCGACAGAGCTCTTAAGGAAGCTGGAATAAATAACATAATAGTAAATCCTGCAGATATACCGACAAAAAACAAGGAGCGGATTAGTAAGACAGATAAAATAGATGCCCGGAAATTAGCCAGGGAACTGTCAAACGAGCAGTTGGAAAGTATTTATGTTCCCGGGCAACTGCAGGAAGAATTAAGAAGCTTGAGCCGGTTGCGCATTCAATTAGTTAGAGATCAGACAAGAGTAAAGAACCAGATAAAATCATTGCTTATGTATTACGGGAAAAAGATACCTGAAGATTTTGAAAAGAAAGGATGGTCTAAAAGATTTATCAAATATATAGAGGCATTTGACTTTACAACAATTGCCGGAGCAGACTGCCTGAAAATAAATATTGAGAGATTCCATAGAGATCATGATTTATTGAAGGAAGTGTTAAGGAAAATAAAAGATAATCTAAAGGATTATGGATTTGAAGCTCTGGTTGAAAGGTTAAAGAGCATCCCGGGAATCAGTTCTCTAACATCCATTGCATTGGTAACAGAAATTATGGATATAAACCGTTTTCAGAGATTAGATGAACTATGTGCCTATGTAGGACTGGTTCCCTCAATGAGGGACTCCGGAGAAACTGAAAAAACGATGGGTTTATCCAGGCGGCAGAGTAAATACTTGAGAAATGTATTAATAGAATCATCATGGGCTGCAATGAAATCAGATCCGGCATTAACGATGAGTTTTAATCAACTAATAAAGCGCATGCCCAGACAGAAAGCAATAATAAAAATTGCTAAGAAATTGTTAAACAGGATAAGATATGTCTGGAAAAATAATCAGACATATCAAAAAGCAGTAGTTGCTTAAAAAGATTATTGGTTCTTTGTCATCTAAAAGATAGTAATTATAAAATGAGTATTGACCGTTGCTCACTTTTCTGCAGAGCCAAAGGCTTCTGTTGCGTAAAGATTGCGGCAATACATTTATAAATATTTAATATAATACTTGCGGCAGCCCAAAAGGATTGTCCGTTTATAACAGATTGATTCTATTTATTTAGAGACAAATAGCTACTAACCAATTATGAGAAGGAATACATATTAAAAATATCATTTGCTTTTCTACATAACAGAAAAGTGGATAGAGACAATTTCTTTTACAACTTTTCTTTCGTTACGTACAGTAAATTGAATTTTTACTTACTTTTGTTTCAGTACAAAAGTAACTATTTTCTACCTATGAATTCCAAAACTTACAACAATCTCAAGCTTGCTGTCTCCGTCGGTAAAGGCATAGCATCCTTTCTCCTGCTGCTATACTTTGTCCTTTCCGGCCTAAGCAGGACGCTCCTTCTCCTGCTCGCTAACTACTCCTCAAACAATTACATCCTCTTCCTCCTGTTCATAGGAGTGCTGGGAATTGCCTCCGGGATTATCTTCGCCCCGCTTAACTATTACTCCGGCTTCTACCTCGAGCATAAATACAACCTCTCCAACCAGACCTTCCTGGCCTGGATCTGGGAAGATGTAAAAGGACTCCTCGTCTCCCTTGTAATCGGCGTCCCTCTGCTCCTTCTCTTCTACTATTCGCTCAACAGGTTCGGCGCCTCATGGTGGCTCCCATTTGCAATTATCATATTCGTCATCTCTGTCCTCCTTGCAAGGGTCGCCCCGATTGTCATTCTCCCTTTGTTCTATAAGGTTACCCCCATTGAAGATGACGACCTGAAATCGCGCATCAGCATCCTCGCTAAAGACGCCGGCATCAAAGTCGAAAACGTCTATAAATTTAACATGAGCAAGAATACTAAAAAGGCCAACGCCGCTTTCACTGGCATAGGTAAATCCAAAAGGATAATCCTCGGCGATACTCTCCTCGATAAATTCTCAGGAGATGAGATCGAAACAGTTATCGCCCACGAACTCGGCCATTACAAAATGAAACACATTATTAAAAACATAATCATAGGCACTGCATCAAGCTTCCTTACTTTGTTCCTTATCGCCTTCTTCTACGATAAGTCCCTTGGCTGGTTTAACTTCACAAGCAGGATTGATATCTCCGCCCTCCCGCTCCTCTCACTCTGGGCTATGGTAATAGGACTCATATTCACCCCTCTTACAAATCTCCTCTCACGGAAATATGAGTATGAAGCCGATGGATACTCCGTCTCTGCAACCGGTAAATCCGCCCACTTCATCGCAGCACTCGAAAAACTGAATGAGCAGAACCTTGGTGATAAAGATCCTCACCCCTTCGTTGAATGGTTCTTCTATAGCCATCCGTCAATTAAGAAAAGGATTGCGGCAATAAATAAATGATTACCTGGATTAAATTACTCCTGATCATTATATACTCCACTTTCTGTTCCGTGCTGGCCCTTCTCTCCGGACTGCTCGATAGATCATTTAATACCTACTTCCTTGTAGGCAAGCTCTTCTCAAACGGTGTCCTCTTCATCGCAGGTGTTAAATTGAAAATTACCGGACTCGAAAACGTCGATCCCTCCGGCACATACGTCTTCGTCTCCAACCATAGCAGCCAGTTCGATATCCCCGCAGTCCAGAAAGCTGTCAATGTAAGGATCAGCATCATCTATAAAAAAGAACTCAACAAAGTCCCTCTCTTCGGATGGCAGCTAATGGCCGGCCCCTATGTCGTTGTCGATCGCCGCAATCCGGAAAAAGCCATCAGCAGTATTCAGAAAGCTAAACAGCTTATGGATAGCAAAAAGGTCTCTGTCCTTATCTTCGCCGAAGGTACAAGAAGTGTAACCGGCGAGATTCAGCCCTTTAAACGCGGTGCCTTCTACCTTGCTTCTAAAGTGGGCTACCCCATTATCCCCGTTACTATCAACGGCGCCTCCTCTATTATGCCTAAAGGTAAATTAACTATCAAAAGCGGTATCATGCATGTCCATTTCGATAAACCAATCCCTACCGGCAATCTCAAAACCCGGCAGGACGAACTTAACCTCATGGAAACTGTCAGAAATAAAATCATGGAAAATTATCTCGGAGTCATATAATGTCTGTTACAAGAAAAGATGTCGAACATATCGCCGAACTTGCCCGGCTTAAATTTAAAGATGAAGAGCTTCAGAACTTCACCGAACAGCTTAACGAGATACTCGCTTATATGGAACAGCTCAATGAGCTCGATACCGAAAACATCGAACCCCTCTCACATACCATCGAAGGCGGTAACGTCTTCCGCCAGGATGTGGTCAAACCTTCATTGGATAGGGAGCACGCACTAAAGAATGCTCCCGATGAGGATGATGTCTTCTTCAAGGTCCCTAAAGTTATCCCCGGAGCATAAATGATTATTGGTATTATACCTGCCCGTTTCGCCTCTACCCGGCTTATGGGTAAACCCCTTGCCGATATCGGCGGCAAGCCCATGCTCCAGCATGCCTATGAAAGCGCTAAAAAATCACGACTCCTCCAGGATGTCGTTATCGCCGTGGATGACGAAAAAGTCGCCCAGATCGCACGTAACTTCGGTGCCCGTGTCTTCGTTACACCTAAAAATGTTGCTACAGGTACCGACCGTATAGCCATTGTAGCAAAAGAACTTACGTCCGCTCATATAATTGTAAATATCCAGGGTGACGAGCCCTTCATAAAAGGACGCATGATCGACCAGGCCATCGAACCTCTCCTCTTTGATCCTACTGTAAATGTCTCTACCCTCGCTAAAAAAATTGAAACCGTAGAGGATCTTAAAGCTGTCTCCATTCCTAAAGTCGTCTTCGATTATAACAACTTCGCTATGTACTTCTCCCGTTCCCCCATTCCCTTTGTAAGGAATGCAAGAACTCACCTCGAGCGCCTGCAGAAATGCGAAATCTATAAACATATCGGACTCTATGTCTACACCCGCGAGTCCCTCCTTAACTTTACTAAGCTTCCGCAGACTGACCTCGAACTCGCAGAACAGCTCGAACAATTAAGAATGCTCGAAAATGGATTCAGGATTAAAGTCGTTGTCACCGAATACGAAAACCTCGCCGTCGATACCCCCGATGACCTCGAACGTGCCCGCTATTATTATAAACAGATACTTAAAAACCCTGACTACGATGGAAATGAACCCGACTAATTTATTGCCTAAGTTCTATTTTAACCTTATTTTTTAACTATGGATTGTATCTTTTGTAACATAGTTAACCATACTGAACAGGCCGAAGTCCTCTTCGAATCCGATAAAGTGCTCGCCTTTCTCGATATTAACCCTGTAAACTTCGGGCATGCTCTTGTAATTACTAAAAACCATTACCCCGATTTCCTCACCGTACCTAAAGATGAGCTCGATCAGGTTGTAAATACAGTTCAGGCTATCTCGGACGTTATTAAACATAAACTCAATAGCGATGGCTTCAATATCGTAATTAACAATGGAACCGCGGCAGGACAGACTGTCCCGCACTTCCACTTCCACATAATTCCACGTTTCCATAACGACGACTTCAGGTTTAAGCTTAACCTCAAAAAATATTCCGATAACCTGATGAAAGAATATGCGGATAAAATCCGCGCCGAATTAAAATAATCAAGGAGCTTCTAATGGATAAGAAAATAAGGGTAATCGTTGCTAAAGCAGGATTGGATGGACACGACAGAGGCGCCAAGATTATCGCAGCCGCACTCCGCGATGCTGGTATGGAAGTTATTTATACCGGATTGCGCCAGACCCCCGAAATGATAGTAAACGCAGCACTGGAAGAAGATGCCGATGTAATCGGTATCAGCATACTATCCGGCGCACACATGACCATCCTTCCTAAGATCCTTAACCTGATGAAAGAAAAAGGACTTAATGATGTCCTTTTGACCGGCGGTGGAATCATTCCCGAAGAAGATATAAAACTGCTCAAAGAAATGGGAGTAGGAGAACTCTTCACCCCCGGTGCTTCAACCGTCAACATCGCCGGATACATAAAAACCTGGGTCGCCTCCCACCCCAGAGATTGATCCTCCCCCTAATTAGTCTCTCCTTATTTGGTTCATATATGTTCCTTATTTGGTTTTGATTTTGTTCTTATTCCCGGCCTCAAATGTTTTACGGAAAAAAATCAGCGTAATGGAATGTCCCTATTCTGTTTTTATATGGTTCGTATTAATCGGCCTTAAATATTTTGCGTTAAATAAATTCAGCGTAATGGAACGGCAGTGAGGGAAGCTGTTTGAGCGCAGCGAGTTCTTCCCGAGCAGTGGAATGTAGCTGAATTTATAGCAAAATATTTTAAGCCATGTTTCTTTTGCCACTTTTCTTTCGTAAAGAAAAGTACGAATAGCATTTTGGTTCTTATTTATTAACCCGCAAGTATTACAAAATACTTACAGCATACTAAACCAACTAACAAATGTTACTAACCCAAGTAACAACTGACTAAGGATTACCTAAGGAATTGTTACTCAGTTCTTACTTAATTCCACAAAAACTACTCATTTTCCCAAAACCACATTTGACTACTTTTTTGCCATTTTTTAAAAAATGGCAAAAAAAGGCATTTCTGCAGGTATATAGTAGAGGGGTCTCCTTCATTTAGGAGTCCTCGAAACAGATTGTACATATTTTGTTTGTGTTGGAATAATAAAAAAAATATTGGAATATTTTATGTCAAAACGATTTATTGATACCTCGCTTTGGGATTCTTCTTGGTTCCTCGATCTTTCCCCCGAACACAAAAACTTGTGGCAATATCTTGAAAGAAATTGCGATTGTGCCGGTATCTGGGAAATTGACATCCCCCAGCTCAAGCGAAAGATTGGTTACAAAGAAATCAATCTTGCCTCCTTCATAACCGGGGTTAACAGAGATTATGATAAACTATCCGGTGGTTCAATAATCGTAAGCCGTATAAAACTTATCTGCAATGATACAAAGCTTTGGTTAACCGAATTCATATCTTTCCAATACGAGAAAGGGAAGAATGGCATTAATCCCAATATCCCTGCAATCATAGGTGTCCTAAATAGGCTAAAGGATAGTGGTATATATGATTTAGCAATTACCTTAGGTTTTCTCCGTATTCAGAATTCCTCAAAAACAGAAACTATTACAACTATTCCTAAGGGTTGCCAACCCTTGGCAAGGGTTAAGGATAAGGATAATGATAGTAGTACTATTAATATTTCCTTATTTGAGTCCCAGCTCAAAACAGAATTGATAACTCAATATGGTCAGCCGGCTTTCGATTATGCCGTCCGTGAAGCTGTAAAACATAACAAAAATAACCTTGCCTATATCGAAGGAATCTGTAAAAAGCGTAAAGAAAAAGAATCAGTTAAGGCATCCCTTGAAGAATCTAAACAGAAAAAACGCGAACTGTACAAAGATCTCACTCCCGAAGAACGTAAATCCTGGTCAAACCTTCATCTCTTCGACTTAGCCCAAAGTAAAAAACTAGAATATCTCCCCCCCAAAGAAATAGGTTCAGGTTAAATTATCCCTAATTTAAATGGATTTATTCCATTCAATTTATTAACTTAAACTGTAATTTTGTATAATCATTCGACACTTTGAGGCAGGAACTGTAGATGGTAAAAAATTACACCCCCACAAATGTCTTCCCATTGTGAGAGTGCTGAGTTGATATTTACTGGTAAATATAAAGCTCAATATTCTTAAAGGAATTGTTTGCAAACCCCGGAACAAAAAGCTCGGCAAAACATTGACAAGCAGCTGGACAATGCAGGTTGGCATGTACAAGATATTAAAGAGTTAAATTTTTCTGCTGGTTTAGGTATTGCAGTTCGGGAATTCCCTACCGAATCAGGCTCAGCCGATTATATCCTTTTTGTTGATCGTAAACCGATTGGAGTTGTTGAAGCAAAGAAAGAAGGGCATACCCTTAGCCAGGTTCATGATCAAACAATAAGATATGCCTCCGATAAATTAAAATACATTGGTAAGGTTAGCGATTTGCCCTTCCAATATGAATCTACAGGAACAGAAACATTTTTTACTGATGGTCGCGATCCCGTTCCAAAGCAAAGAGAAATATTTAATTTCCATAAACCCGAAACTCTTTTTGAATTGTTTAAACAGGAAGATACTCTTCGCGCACGATTAAGAAAATTTCCTGCATTAAATTCAAGCGGTTTACGTGTCTGCCAGGTTAATGCAATTGTTGATCTGGAAAATTCTTTTGCCAATAATAAACCACGCGCTTTAGTTCAGATGGCAACCGGAGCAGGGAAAACCTTCACTGCCATAACTTCTGTTTATCGTCTTCTTAAATTTGCAAAGGCTAAACGCATATTATTTTTAGTTGATACAAGAAATTTGGGTAAACAGGCTGAGCAGGAATTCCAGGCATTCAAACCGAACGATGATAAAAGACTTTTTACTGAACTTTATACGGTTCAACGGCTTACCTCAAATTTTATTGATCCATCATCCCAGGTTTGCATTAGTACAATCCAAAGAATGTATTCAATCCTCAAGGGAAAAGAACTTGATGAATCGCTAGAAGATGAATCTCCATATGAAACAAAGATAATTGATAAGCCAGTCGATGTATCATATACAAAGAAAATCCCTATCGAGACCTTTGATTTTATTATTATCGATGAGTGCCACCGTTCAATTTACAATCTTTGGAAACAAGTACTTGATTATTTCGATGCTTTTATGATTGGACTAACTGCAACACCTGATAAACGCACTTTTGCATTCTTCCATGAGAATATAGTTAGTGAATATACTCTTAAACAATCCATTGTCGATAAAGTAAATGTAGGCTATGATGTTTACACAATAGAAACTGAAATTTCACAAAAAGGTGCTTCCATAAAAGCCAAACATTATGTCAATCTTCGGAATAAAATGACTCGCAAGAAAGAATGGAAGCAGCTTGAAGATGAAATAAGATACGAACCTTCGCAGTTGGATAGGGAAGTAGTCAATCCAAGTCAGATAAGAAATATAATCCGGGAATATATAAGGGTATTAAAAGAAGAAATTTATCCTGAACGTGGTGCTGATTATGAAGTGCCAAAAACATTAATATTTGCCAAGACTGACAGCCATGCTGAAGATATTGTTCACATTGTTCGTGAAGAATTTGGCGAAGGAAATGAATTCTGCAAAAAAATAACCTACAAAGTAAAAGATGAAGACCCTGAATCTATTCTTCAGCAATTTCGTACTGCATATTATCCGCGTATTGCGGTTACTGTTGATATGATTGCAACGGGTACGGATGTTAAGCCGATTGAAGTACTTGTATTCATGCGGGATGTTCGTTCACGTAATTACTTTCAGCAAATGATTGGAAGAGGTACAAGATCATTCAGCAAGGATGAACTTATTAAGGTTTCCCCTAGTGCCAAATTGAACAAGGAACGATTTTATATTATTGATGCGGCAGGAGTTTTCAAATCTGTTAAAGTTGATTATCCCATTATTGATAAAAAACCAACCGTTCCATTAAAAGAATTGATGAAAATGGTCATAATGCAGCCTGATGAAGATATTCTTAGTTCGCTTTCATCACGTCTTACAAAAATAGACAAGCAGATAACTGAAATCGATAGAAAAAAGTTTGCTGAAATCACCAATGGGAAAAGTATTGCTACTATTGCTAAAGAACTTGCCAATGTTTATGATCCGGATGTAATTGATGAAACGGCAAGACAAAAATATAAGCTGCATGATAATTGTGAACCGACTGAAATTCAGATAAAGGAAACAATAAAACAATTAAGTGATGTAGCAATAAAACCATTCGATAATCCCAAACTTAGAGATTTTGTTGAAACAGTCCGTCAGAAGATTTACCAAATTATTGATGAGACAAATCTTGATAGAGTAATTCGCTCTGAATTTGATACACATGCAAAAGAAAATGCAAATGATATAATAAATAATTTTCGAAAATTTATTGAAGCAAATAAAAATGAAATAATTGCCCTTAAAATCATTTATAATCGGCGAAAGAAATCATTCCCCGTTTCCTTGAATACATTGAATTTTGAAATGATAAAAGAACTCTATGATGCTTTAGAAAATCCACCTTATAAATTAACAATTGACCAGATATGGAATGCATACCAGAAAATTGAACCGAAACGTGTAAAGGTTCGTTCAACTGTAGGTATGCTGACTGATATAATCTCCTTGCTGCGTTATGAACTTAAGATCGATAATACCCTTGAACCATATAGTGAAATTGTGAATCGCAGATTTAAGGAATGGGTATTTAAGCGAAACGCAGGACCTGTTCAATTTACTGAAGAACAAATGGAATGGCTCAGGATGGTTAAGGACCATATTGTATCTTCTGTAAGAATTGATAAGGACGATTTAGAACTTTCTCCCTTTGTCGATGAAGGTGGACTTGGTAAAATGTGGCAACTTTTTGGCGAAAAAACAGAGGAATTGATTAACGAATTAAATAATGAACTAGCAGCTTAATAAAAAACGGTTAATTGCTTGATAAATAAAGTATTTTGATAGTAACAACATATAATACTATTGGGAGGAAGGTTAAATGATTATTAATAATATCATTGTTCATGAAATTAAAAAAAATGCAAATGAAATA
The DNA here is from genome assembly GCA_031292455.1 of Ignavibacteriaceae bacterium. GTDB lineage: Bacteria > Bacteroidota > Ignavibacteria > Ignavibacteriales > Ignavibacteriaceae > Fen-1301. The sequence goes on along the minus strand of JARLHC010000004.1, from coordinate 10,049 downwards.
GGTGCAACAAATGAATTGTCAAATAGCCTTCTCCCTATTGATGAAAACTCAACAAATTTAATAGAAACTCTTGACGAAAAATATGGTTCTACCAATATTGCTTATGGCATTTTTAAAAATGAGGTTTGTGAAACATTTCCAAAGGGATTTGGAGAACTTAATGTTAATCATTCGGTAGATAATTTTATTAACTTCAGCCAAGAAGCAATTAAAAAATTAACAGATCAAATAAGAAATATTAGTTCAGCAAAAGGGGGATACTTTGTTTTTGGAGATTATAATAAGTCTGGAGTAAATTTCTTTTCAATATTCTTAATCAGAAATACAAAAGGAATCCTTTTCCAGAAAAATGGTGCAAATAATTCCTTTTTAATTAATCCTACGACACATATTGACCTAGATAAACTAGCAATGGCTTGTAGAATTAATAAAACTCGCTATACTCTTGTAGAGGGAAAATATATTAGTTTTATTAAAAATAAACTGCCTGATATCTCAGAATATTTTATTAATTGGATTGCTGCAACTGAAATCGAAAGTAGCACTGTCTATACTAATGAATTATATAAATTGACCGGTCATATTGATAAACCTCTTTTAGAGGATGGTACCCATATGAGTCTGGATCATTTTAGGAATAATGTTTATGATTTTATTAGCTCCAGGCCTGATGGAATTGTTAACCTACATAACTTGGGCGAACATTTCTATCAAAATCCTCAATATGTAATTGATTTCGTTAATCAAAATGAGTACACGCTTGATACTGAATTTAAAATTGATAAAAGAAAGATGAAAAAATTTATTAGAGTTGATATTAAAGCCGATGGAATACAATTGCGTTTTACAAGAGGGGAATACAACAGATTAATTAGAATTGATGATAACAACCCCAATGTGATAATAATCGAATCAGAAAGATTTGCTAACAAATTGAGAGAAGAAATAAACAATAATGAATAATAATCGGGGAATATTTTTAGATCTTTATGAGTTGTGTTCACAGGCAACATCCTCTCGGCTTATTGCTGGTCAGGACATTGAATTAGTGTATGAAGAAGGAATAAACTACAAAAAAATCCTAAACAAATTACAAATATCTTTTGAAACAGTTGGACCAAATAGTATTAGATTAAATTTGCTGAATCTACCATTCCCAGTTTTTTATGATAAAGAACATTTCCTCTCTCAAATATCTCTGGATAATTTCAACAAAGATTTAGGCATACTCCAGTATAAGAATAATGAATTTATGTTTTTTAATCATTCTGAGCGCATAAGTTATGGCAAAAATGGAATTATGCAAGGAAATAATTTTATAACAAATACATTTTCCTATATACGAATAAAGAAATTACTCAGTTCTGATATATTCTCAGATTACCAGAGTGAATCAAATCGAGAAATTGTTATTATATCAGCAACGAAAGGTAAGATTTTACTAGGTTATCCGCTAATAAAAGATGATTTCGACTTTGATATTAATATTGAAGATAATGAAAAAAAACTCGAGGATAAATTAGCTTTAAAAGAATTTACTAAATTCTTAAAAAATGATTTATATGAGTTTCTATTTGAGATTCCAAAGGAAAATAGACTTAAATATTTAATTGAAAACTTAGATATAATCATTGAATCAGCAAATAGAAATTATGAAATCTATTTATCATCATTTTCATTTGATCAAATACGTGATGAATTTGACAAACGAAAACAAAAATATATTGATGAACTCAGAGAGATAATCAATAAAATTAGTGGTTATTCAATCGGATTACCGATCTCGATTAGTGCAGCATCTTTTGCCGCATTCAAAAGTCTTGATTCATTGCCCACATTCATTTTAATTATTATCACATTTATAGTCTATTCGATATATTTCATTTTTATGATTAGACATAACCGTGATGATTTAGAAAATATACAAAAAGATTATGATATGGATTTTGAATTGTTATTTGAGAAAGAGTTTTTTATACGTAATCCAAAAGAAAAAAAGTCGTTCACTGATTTGAAAACCTTATTAAATGGTCGATTAGAAAATTTATTAATAAAAATCAATATATTATTTTCCATTGTACTTATCCTTAATACTAGTTTTATTGTTATAATATTAATACAGGCTAATATTTCAATGTTTACAACAATTATAACGGCATTGGTAATAATAATTATGTTTTTTTGTGTGTACCTATTTAAACCGAAAGAAAAGGCTGAATGATGCTTCAACAAATCTTCAGAGCATCTAATCTAATATTGATATGAAATGAGAGAACAAAATTTTCCACCGAGTTGGTCTTGGGTCAAACTTGGCAATATTTGTGAAACGACCAGTGGTGGAACTCCCAGCAGAAAGATCGAAAGATATTACAAAGGAAATATTCCTTGGATTAAATCTGGGGAATTAAATTTTAATACAATCAAAGATTCTGAAGAAAAAATCAATAAAGAAGCGCTTGATAATTCAAGTGCAAAATTATTTCCCAAAGGAACTCTACTAATTGCTCTTTATGGTGCAACTGTCGGAAGATTAGCATTTTTAGGAATAGATGCCGCGACAAATCAAGCAATTGCTGCAATATATACTCCTAAAAACCTTTCAAATAAATTTCTTTACTGGTACTTATTCAGTTATCGTGAACATTTATTAAAACAAAGGATAGGGGGAGCACAACCTAATATTAGTCAGGGTACATTAAAAAATATCCCGATTCCACTCCCGCCGCTTCTCGAGCAGATTAAAATAGTTAATAAGATAGAAGAACTCTTCAGCCAGTTAGATAGTGGAATTGCTTCTCTAAAAAATGCAAATGATCAAATTCATCTTTATAGACAATCAGTTTTGGCAAGTGCATTTTCAGGTAAACTTGTTAAGAATAATAAAGAAGCTGCTGAGCATCTGCCTTACAAGCATGTGGTCTTGAAAGCAGCAGAGCCACATTTTGCGTATAAAGCGCAAGACTCTCACCAATTGCCAAATGGCTGGAAGGAATTGACAGTTAACGATATTTGTGAAAAAATTATTGGAGGTGGTACTCCATCGACTGGAGTCTCTAAATACTGGGATGGTGATACTGAATGGATAACTAGTGCCGATATCTTTGGTCTGAAAGATATACGGCCTAGAAAGAAAATAACAGAAGAAGCAATTAAAAATTCTGCGACCAATAAAGTTCCAACAGGAACTATTATTGTTGTAACCAGAGTTGGATTAGGAAAATTGGCAATAGCTCAAAATGAATTGTGTTTCAGTCAAGATTGTCAGGGATTAATACTTAAAAGGGAATTGGTTACAGAAAAATTTGCACTTTGGTTTTTATCAAAAGGTGTTGAAGAATTTAAATATAAAAATAGAGGGACAACCATAAATGGTGTGGCTAAAAAACAGCTAGCTGATTTAAAATTCTTGTTACCCCCCCTAAATCAACAAAGCCGCATAGTAGATGAGATCGAAAAGCGGTTTTCAGAAGCAGATAATCTTGAAAAAACTATTGATAAAAGTTTAATGAAAGCAGAATCATTAAAACAATCAATACTTAAAAAAGCATTTGAAGGTAAATTACTCCCATGACAACAGCAACAATTGTACAGCGCGTTTGGAATTATTGTCACACCTTAAGAGATGATGGCCTAAGTTATGGCGATTATGTAGAGCAGCTTACATACCTATTATTTCTTAAAATGGCGGATGAATATTCAAAACCGCCATATAACAGGGACATTCAAATTCCTAAAAAACTTAATTGGGAAAGCCTTCAAAATAAAAGTGGTGCTGAACTTGAAGCCCATTATATAAAAATCCTAAATGAGCTTGGTAAAGAAAAAGGGATGATTGGAGAAATATTCTTCAAAGCGCAGAATAAAATTCAGGATCCTGCCAAACTTTATAAACTCATTCAATTGATCAGTGACGAAACCTGGGTAGTACTCGGTGCAGATGTTAAAGGTGATATTTATGAGGGTCTGCTTGAGAAAAATGCTGAGGATACAAAATCCGGTGCAGGGCAATATTTTACTCCTCGTGTTCTTATTAAAGCAATGGTTGAGTGTATAAGACCTGAGCCAAAGAAAACAGTTGCTGACCCTGCCTGTGGCACAGGAGGATTTTTCCTTGCTGTGTATGATTTTATCTCGGATGAAAAGAAGTTCAAATTAGACAAGTCTGAAAAAGAATTTCTAAAATTCAAAACCTTTGCAGGCTGGGAAATCGTTGCAAATACAGCCCGCCTTTGTTTAATGAATTTGTATCTGCACAACATTGGGGATTTAAATAGCGAACCTCCTATTGAAAGAGCCGATAGCCTACTTGTATCTCCTTCACAAAAATTTGATTATGTCCTTACCAATCCACCGTTTGGCAAAAAGAGCAGCATAACAATTTCTAATGAAGACGGAACTCAAAGTAAAGAAACACTTACTTATGAAAGACAGGATTTCTGGACAACTACCTCAAACAAGCAATTGAATTTCATCCAGCACGTTCGATCAATGCTAAAAGCTGATGGAAAAGCAGCAGTTGTTGTACCTGATAATGTTTTATTTGAGGGTGGAGCAGGGGAGACAATAAGAAAACGTTTGCTTGACGCAACTGATGTTCATACAATACTTAGATTACCAACCGGAATATTTTATGCTCAGGGAGTTAAAGCAAATGTAATATTCTTTGATAACAAACCTGCTGCCAAAACTGCATGGACAAAAACAGTTTGGATTTATGATTTGCGAACAAATATTCATTTTACACTAAAAACTAATCATATGAAGTTCGATGATCTGAAAGATTTTATAGAATGTTACAATCCTTCGAATAGATTTAAAAGAAAAGAAACCGAAAGATTTAAGAAATTCACCTACGATGAAATAATCGCAAGAGATAAAACCAACCTGGATATATTCTGGCTAAAAGACAATGGCCTAAGTGATATGGACAATCTACCTGATCCGGATGTATTAGCCCTTGAAATAGTCGAAAACATAGAAGCCGGACTAGCTAGCTTCAAAGAAATAGTTGAAGGTTTAAACGGAAAATAAATAGTATACTATTTATTTCGGAATATTAAATAACAATAATTTTTTCTAATATAGATTATTAGGATCATAAATGAGTACTAAAAAAAACCTCGTAATTCAGCACTTGGAAAATATCTCTTGGGAAGTTTTAGAAAGTTATCCGGAAGTCGTGCAAAAATTTATTAAAGGAAAAGCTGGTGTTTATGCATTATATAAGAGAAAGAATCTATATTATGTCGGTTTAGCTAAGAATCTGATGTGGAGAATTAAGCAGCACCTTTTAGATAGACATAAAGGGCGCTGGGACAGATTTAGTGTATATTTAACTGTCCATGATGAGCATATAAAGGAATTGGAATCTTTGATACTTAGGATGGTCAACCCAAAGGGCAACAAAATCAAAGGGCAGTTTGCCAAATCTGAAAACCTAAGGAAAATAGTTAACCGAAAAATTAAAGAAACTGATGATTCAAATAGAGCCAAACTTCTTGGCGGGATATTTGAGCAAAAAAATAGAAAATATAAACTAAAGAATAGACCAAAGAAAAATTACTTTGCGGGGTTACTTAATAAAAGAATGCCCCTTCGAGGTTCATATAAAGGTAAATTATTCCATGCTACTCTCCGAAAAGATGGGACGTTTAGTCATAAAAATCAATCATATCCATCCCCAACGGCAGCAGCTGTAGCTGTAACTGGGGGAAAGGTTATAAATGGAAGGACATTTTGGAAATTTAAAAATGATAAAGGGGAATGGGTTAATTTAAATCATTTTGATACCTGAATAATATCAAAACAGTTTAATATCAACTAGGAGTTAATAATGAATAATTACTTCAGAGCTCTATTGTATTTTGTTATTCCATTGATTATTGGTTGTGCAACTGTTCCCTCAGACCGTGTTTCACATCCCTGGGTTAGATCGCTTAAGTCTGGCCAAAATATTATCCCGACAAAAAGTATTAAAATTGAGGTCAATGGAACTACTTCTCCGTTGCTTGGGAACGAGCAATTAACCTCGGAAGGATTGAGTTCAGTTTTAAGCTATTTAATTCAACGTCGTGGGTTTATAATTAATGATAAGAAATATGACTATTTAGTAAAATTAACTTATAATACTAGCAGAAATGATAAAGTACAACATTATTCTTCAGTATCATCAAATAATGCTCAGATAACTGAATTTAGTACAGGATCAGGAGCTGGTTCAACATCAGGGCTTGGTGTTAGTATTGCTAGGGCAATTGGATTATTAGCCTCAAGCTCTTCAACAGTTGCTACTGAATCATCTGATCAGATCATTTCCTTTACGCATACGATCTCTATTGAGTTTATTAATAAAGAAGGAAATATTTTATGGAAAGGCGAATCTACATGGGATTCCGAAGAGCTTAATTTAATCAATCGAATTACACCAGCTCTTCAATTAATATTAAGTGACTTACCGTCAGATAAAACAATTCGACCCAGTATTTCGGAAATAAAAGAAACTCACGTAGTAAATTATTATCGATTAGAATGTAGAGATGTATGGTTCACCTGTCCTGCATTACCATATAGGATCCTATTTGATAGTCCTGTTGATGGAACTAAAAAATCCATTCCTGGCGATATTCAAAATAGAAATGCTTTAGCCGCATATGTTGACCTAATCCAAACCGCAGAATATGCATTACCTAATGGAGAAGAGCAAGACTGGGTAGACCCTTTGGATATAACATTATGGGAAAAGGTCACTCTTGGAGCCCAATATTATCTAGGGCCTCAAAAAACACCTGTCAATATTTTGATAAAACTTACTGGGAAATCAGATGGCTATTATATTGATGAATGCAAGATTGCAAGTGATGAAGAATATTCTAATTTTAATATGAAATTAAATAGCTGGCGTGAAGCATTATCCAATTATTATGACGTTTACAAACGCTAGTATAATTATGATATTTTACACGGGGACATCAAAGTAATGGAATTCATTTAGGAGAGGGCATGTCCAGCAAAGATATATTTGACAACCCATTTGATGAAGGGACACTTACTAAACTAGAAATATTTGAAAAATATTTCGAAAAATGGTTGCCAACTTTTGTGCTGTCACGATTTACTAATCCAATTCAAGTATTTGACCTATTTGCCGGAAGCGGATTTGATAAAAATGATATACCTGGTAGTCCAATAAGAATTATAGAAATAATAAATAAATATTCCACAATCCTTAAATCAAAAAACAAAATAGTGCATTTGTTTTTTAATGATCTCAATTCAAAAAAAATAAAGTTACTTGAAAAAAATGTATCTGGGAAAATTACTGGATATGGATTAAGCTCTTGTATAGAAATAACATATACAAATAAAACTTTTTCAGAATGCCTAACTGATTATTCTTCAATCTTAAGTAATGGCTGTAACTTAATCTTTCTCGATCAAAACGGATTTAAAGAAGTAAATGAAGTTGTATTCAAGCAGCTAATCATATTGGAAAGAACCGATTTTATGTTTTTTATTTCTTCAACACATATTCATCGTTTCGTGGAAAGACCAGAATTTCAATCTCATCATCCAAAATTTGATACTAAAAAAATTAAATCTGCTCCCAGAAAAAGAGTTCATAATGTTATATGTGAGGAATTTAGTAAATATGTTCCTTCTAATATCAAAAGTTATGGCTTAATTCCATTTTCTTTAATGAAGGAAGACCGTAATAATATTTATGGTCTTATTTTTGTCTGTAAACATTTTTTGAGTGCAGAAAAATTTCTTAATATTGTATGGCGGCAAAATGCATTAAATGGGAATGCGAATTATGATATTAATGAGGATGTTCCTAAAAATCAGTTAGAATTGTTTGAGGTCAAAAAGCTAACTAAAATAGAATTATTTCAAAGTCAAATTAGAGATAAGGTTATCACCAAAGATATAAAAAATAATAGTGACGCATATTTTTTTGCATTGAACGAAGGTCATATTTGTGGTCATGCTGCATCTGAATTAAGGAAAATGAAACAAGAAAAATTAATTACTTTTGATAATAGTTCTCCTTTAGTAACTTACGAACAGATTTTTAAAGCTAAAAGGATCCTAGAATATAAGGTATTAAATACATGAAGTTATCAAAAATAGAGTGGACAGATGCAACATGGAATCCTTCCATAGGATGTGATAAAGTATCAGCTGGATGTAAATATTGCTATGCTGAAGTTATGGCTCAAAGATTACAAGCTATGGGAACCCCTGGATATGAAAATGGATTTAGATTTAAAATTCTTCCAGATCGACTTACCATTCCACTTAAAACCAAAAGAGCCACCAAGTTTTTTGTTAATTCGATGAGCGATCTATTTCATGAAAATATGCCGTTTACATTTCTTGACGATATATTTAATGTTATTGCCGCAACCCCCCAACATCAATATCAAATCCTAACAAAAAGGGAAAAAGTTCTATATAGTTATTTTCGGGAACGATCAGTCCCTGATAATGTTTGGCTTGGGGTTACGGTTGAAAATTCAAGTACTAAATTTAGAATCGATGAACTGAGAAATATTGAAGCAAGGATTAGATTCCTTTCTATTGAACCCTTGATAGGTGATGTAGGTCCTCTGGATTTGACAAAAATCCATTGGGTTATAGTTGGTGGTGAAAGTGGTAATCGAGCTCGTCCCATGAACCCGGAATGGGCTTACAACGTTCAGAGACAATGTATCGAACAAAATGTAGCTTTCTTTTTCAAACAATGGGGAACTTGGGGAGCCGATGGTGTAAAGAGAAGTAAAAAATCAAACGGCAGAATGCTATTGGGTCAAATATGGAATGGAAACCCAGAATTAGCGGCAGTATAAATTCGAATATCAGAAATTAGACCGAACCCCATACAGGGTTCGGTTATTAAAGCAGTCTTCAGTTCCTCTCCGCTTCTTGGTTGACAAATCGGACCATCGTATTCTTTGTGTCCCCCCTGTATATCAGCAGATAATCCTCATTCACCCAGCAACACTCATCATCTATCGCATAATTATATATTACCGGCAATATCTAGCAAACTCATATAAAAAGGCAAAGAGATGAAATAATAATTGATTAACTTTTGTTCTAATCCAGGGGGAATTTTTTATATTTACCTTGTAAAAGAAGCAGGAAACCTGATATGCCCCCTAAATATGTGAAAACTATCCAGGAAGAAATTTATTACGAATATGCCAAGCTGATTTCACGTTCCGCTTTCAACGGAAACTTGCAGTATGGTTTCATAACAAATAAATTTAAAGAATTAAGAGATGGTCGGATTACAATTTCTGGAACTATTAGGGAATGGCAGCGCGAACATGAGCTCCCACAGCTTTGTGTATTCTGCGGATCAACTGTCCAGCTTCAGACCGACCATTTAATACCTAAAGCAAGAGGCGGGTCAGATTCAGCGGATAATCTTGTCCAGTCTTGTAAGCAGTGTAATACTTCCAGAAACGATAGGGGAGTATTCGAATGGCTCGGATTGAAAGAAAAAGATAAGCTGCATAGATTAGTAGCAGGTAAATATTTGAAAGAGTTGTATGATCTGCATCTTGCAAAGGGAACATTAAATACTCCATTGGAAGAGCTGACTAAATTATGCGTTGATTGTCGTAACCCCAAAACCTGCGAAGAATGGGATAAGGTCGGTGAACTCACATGCTTTTGTCTTGAAAGTATATTTTAATTAACCATTGGTAATAATTATAATATTTGTCCGGTTTATTAGTAAATAAACTGGACATTTTATGTCTCATATGTCAAGTTTATTGCGCAAAAAACTTGACATATTTTCAAAAATGAGTATATTTATCAATATGAAAATAAGTGAATACATAGCAACACAAATCAAACACATTCCGGAGGATGCCACCTTTGGATACGAGCAACTGAAAATTGATAAGACAAAATATGTAACCGCTGCAAAAGCATTGGAACGTCTTATAAAAAAAGGGGTAATCAAAAAAGTATCTAAAGGAACTTTCTACAAGCCCCAAATGACTGTGTTTGGCGAATTAAAGCCAGGCGATAAG